>JAPSGP010000360.1 GCA_031177445.1 Acidimicrobiia bacterium | reverse complement strand
TCCGCCGGCGCTGGTCGCATCGGGCGTCAACCCCGGGCCCAACACGGGCCATCTCGTGCTGCACTCCGGCACCGTGGGCGCCGCTCTCACGGCAGCCAACCTGGGCGTCCCGGCGGTCGCAGTCAGCATCGGCTGGAACGAGGAGGGGAAGTACGCCTGGGAGACGGCGGCGGCGTTCGGCGCGGCTGCGGTCGAGTGGGTCGCCGAGCCCGCGAGCGGGCCCCGAGTGCTCAACGTCAATGCCCCCAATCGACCGATGGCCGACGTGCTCGGCGTCCGCGACGGGAAGCTCGCCCCGTACGGGACGTTCTGGACCGCGACCGCCGAAGCCAACGAGGGCGACGTCGTGCTCGAGTTCAAGGGCAACGACATCCCTCCCGATCCGGATACGGATCTCGCCCTCGTCCGCGCCGGGTACGTTTCGGTGACTCCGCTGTCGGTGCTGGCGCCTGCCCCCCTTCCCGGCGCGGCCACCTCGATCGCGACCCGCACCGGGTTCGCGCCCCCACGAGAGGAGACCGCATGACCCGTGAGGTCGGAGACGAAGCCCCCGATTTCACGCTCAAGGACCAGAACGGCAACGACGTCACGCTCTCGAGCTTCAGGGGCAAGCACAACGTGGTGATCGTCTTCTATCCGTTCACCTTCACCGGCGTGTGCCAGGGCGAGCTGTGCGCGATCCGCGACGACCCGTCGACGTTCGAGGCGTCCGGCGCCCAGGTCCTGGCGATCTCGTGCGACTCCCGCTTCGCCCAGCAGCAGTGGGCCCAACAGCAGGGCTTCACGTTCCCGGTGCTGTCCGATTTCTGGCCCCACGGCCAGGTCTCGCGTGCCTACGGCGTCTTCGACGAGAAGCTCGGCGCCGCGACTCGGGCGACGTTCGTCATCGACAAGGACGGGACGATCGCAGCCAAGTTCGCGTCCGCCAACCTCGCCACGCCGCGCTCGAAGGAGGAGTACGAGACGGCGCTGGCAAAGGTGAGCTGAAGTCCCTCACCACTTCTTCTCGTAGCGGTTCCTGAGCAGGACAGCGGCCATGTTGCACAGCAGCGTCACGCCGAGCAGCACGATGATCGCGGCCGCCGCGAGCTGGGTGTTGAACTCCGACTGCGCTTCCTGTGTCCATTGGAAGATCACCTGGGGTAGCGCGGTGTAGGTGGAGTCGGTGATCTTGTCGAAGAACCCGGCGCTACCGGTGGTGAAGAAGGTGCCGAAGAAGGCGCCCACGATGATCAGCGGTGCGGTCTCGCCAATTGCGCGGGAGAGCGACAGGACCACGCCAGTGAGGATCCCTGCGAACGAGTTCGGCAGCACGAGCGAGCGGGTGACCTCCCACTTGGTCGCGCCCAGGCCATAGCCACCCTCGCGTAGGGATTGCGGTACCGCCCGGATCGCCTCCGACGCGGTGATGATCACGATCGGCAGCACGAGGATCGCCAAGGTCAGCCCGCCCGACAGGATCGTCTTGCCGCCGGTCAGCCCGCCGCCTGCTCCCCGGTTCGTTCCCAGGATCTGCACGAACACTGCAAGCCCCAGGAGTCCGTAGACCACCGACGGCACGCCCGCGAGATTGCGGATGTTCAGCCGCACGATCCGGGTCAGCACATTGTCTGCCGCGTACTCCTCCAGGTACACCGCGGTGGCGACGCCGAGCGGGAACGCCACGAGCACGACGATCAGCGCCAGCGCGAACGACCCGAAGATCGCCTGCGATACACCGGCACGATCCGAGATACGCGAAAGGTTCGAGGACAGAAAGTCGGTGCCGCGATCTTCGAAAACCCCGATGCCCTCGACGAGCACGGTGCCGACCAACGCGACGATGAAGAACAGGCACGCGAGCAGGCACAGGAGCAGCACGACCTGGAACGCGAGCCCCGTGACATCGATGCGCTTTCCGGTCAGGGCTCGCTCGGCGGTGATCTTGCGGCTGATCGCGACGTCGGACGCGCTCATCAGTATCGGTTCTCGATCCGGCGAACGAACAGGTCGCCCACCACATTGAGTAGGAACGTGACGAGGAAGAGCAGGAGCCCGAGGAAGAACAGGCTGTTGACGGCCTGCCCGGCGCCCTCGCCCCCGGCGGTCGCCACCTGATCGGTGCCAACCGCGAGCGAGGCCATAGCGGCAGTGACCGTGGTACCGACTTCGAAGACATCGGCGGTGTAGTTCGCGTCGCCGGCGGCACCCGCGGCCAGCGCCACCACCATCGTCTCGCCGATCGCGCGGGAGGCCGCGAGCATGAGCGCGGCCACCATGCCCGAGATCGCCGCTGGCAGCACCACCCGGACCACGGTCGTCATCTTCTTGGCGCCCATGCCGTACGAGGCCTCCCGCAAGGAGTTGGGGACGGCCCGCATCGCGTCCTCGCTCACAGAGGCGACAAGTGGCGAGACGAGCACGCCGACTCCGACGCCGGCGGCGCACAGGCTGAAGGCGTCGGCCTGCGAGGAGATCCGCTGCACGAACTCGGGACCGATCCACTGCACCGCGAAGAAGCCGATGACGATGCTGGGGATGCCGGCGAGGATCTCGAGTATCGGCTTCAGCACTCGCCGCACCCGCGGGTTGGCGTACTCGGCGAGGTAGACCGCGGCTCCCAGACCGAGAGGGGTGGCAATCAGCATCGCCACGCCAGTGATCAGCAACGAACCCATGAAGACGGTGGCGAGGTCGAACCGCCCGACCCGCGGGGCCCAGTGATGCGGGTCGGTCCACAGCCGGTCGAGACCGACGTTCGTTAGGAATTCGATCGACTTGCCCAGCAGGGTGAAGACGATGGCGATACTGATCACGAGCGACGAGATGCCAGCGGCGAGGAAGATCGTCTTGACCGTTCGCTCGCGTCGCTGGCGCCCCTTACTGCCGCTCAGATCGACGGCGGCGCTCCCAATCGCCATGGGCGCCTCCTGGGTGGTGTGCCGACTATCTACCAGAACTCACGGGACGACCGGTGGTGGTCACCGGCCGCCCGCGAGCTGTCGAGCTCGTTGCCCGGCCGTCACTCGGACGCAACCGACTCCCAGGTGTCGATCGTCTCCTGGCGCTGCGACTTGGACAGCGGCACGTAGAGCGACTCTTTGACCGTGGTCGTGAGACTCTCAGGTGTGATGTAGAAGTCGAGGAACTCCTTCACCGCTCCCGTCGCCTTGTCGTGGTTGGGATAGATGTAGAGCGTCCGGGCAATCGGGTAGGCCTCGTTCTGGATCGCCTTCGTTGTGGGCTTCACGCACTTGCCGGTGTCGGGGTTGTAGATCGAGATCGCCTTCAGGTCCCCTGCGTTCTCGGAGTAGTAGGCGTATCCGAGGAACCCGATGCCGGTCTTCGAACCCTCGACCCGCTGGACAATGGCGTTGTCGTTCGGGAACTGGCCGTCCGAGACCACCGGCTCAGTGACCTCTGGTTCGCCTTCGTCGTTGGTCTCGATCTTGTCGGAGGGGATCTTCCCTTCCTCGAGCCGGGAGTCGACGAAGTCGCTGTAGGAGATGTCCCAGAACGAGTCGTAAGTTCCTGACTCGGGCCCAGGCGTGAACTTCTTCACGGATCCGCTGCTGGGAAGCTTCTTGTTGGTGCTG
>JAPSGP010000098.1 GCA_031177445.1 Acidimicrobiia bacterium | reverse complement strand
ATCGTGGAAGGGAAAGATCCCCTCAACGGGCGTTTCGATCCGCGGGCCCGCTCCGTACCGTGCCCGCAATGGAGCACGGTCCCCAGATGCACGGCGTGCTGTTCGGCGCGATCGCGCTGATCGCCCTTGTGGGAGGGCTCGGCTATCTCGTCGTGAGTCGCGTGCGGGGGTGGAGGCGTTCCGATCGACACTCCGCCAGCAAGCGGGGTCGCGAGGAGTGAGCGCGACGAACTCCGAGGCTGCGATCAGTGCCGCTGGTCAGCCGTTCATGCCGCGACAACCTCGCGAACCGGTGGTCAGGCTCGGCTCGGTGACCAAGCGCTACGGCGAGGTGCTCGCGATCGACGACGTGACGTTCTCGCTCGATGCCGGCACGGTCACCGGGTTCCTAGGCCCAAACGGTGCCGGCAAGACGACGACCCTGCGGCTGCTGCTCGGGCTCACCGAACCGACTGCCGGCCAGGCGCTCGTCTTCGGTCGTCGCTACCGCGAGCTCGACCAGCCGGCGCGGCGGGTCGGGGCGGTACTCGAGTCGAACGACTTTCACCCCGGTCGCTCCGGGCGTGACCACTTGCGCATGCTCGCGCTCGCGGCGCAGATCCCGCCGCGGCGCGTCGAAGAGGTGCTCGCGCTCGTCGAGATGGAGGCCGCCGCCGATCGGCGGGTGAGGACGTACTCGCTCGGCATGCGGCAGCGACTCGGGCTTGCCGGCGCACTGCTCGGCGAACCCGAGCTGCTCGTGCTCGACGAGCCCACCAATGGGCTCGATCCTGCGGGCGTTCGCTGGCTGCGTACGTTCCTCCGCCGCTACGCCGCGCGGGGCCGGACCGTGCTCGTCGCGAGCCACGTGTTGGCAGAGGTGGCGCACGCGGTCGACCGGGTGGTGATCATCAACGACGGGCGGCTGGTCGTGCACGCGGGAATCGACGGGCTCACGACCGGTGGCCGGACGCTCGAGGACGCCTACCTCGAGCTCACCAGCGGGGAGGCGCGATGACTGCCCTGATGCGCGCCGAGCTGCTGAAGCAGCGCTCGACCTGGAACGGGCTCGGGCTCCTCGGCGCGATGCTCGGCCTCGTCCTGCTCGCGGTGCTCCTCCACGGGCTCGGCATCGGGGCAGAGAACGCCGACAGCGCCTCGGACCAGCTCACGATGGTGCTCGGGTGGGGCGAGCGGCTCGGCGCGCTGTTCGCGGCTCTGCTCGGCGCGATGTCGATCACCGCCGAGATCCGGCACGGGACGATCCGGCCGACGTTCCTCGTCACCCCGTGGCGCGAACGAGTGGTCGCGGCGAAGGTCGCGGTGGGCATCGTGATCGGGGCGGGATTCGGGCTCGTCGCTGGAGCAGTTGCGGCGGCCGCGGGTACGGCGGCGCTTCAGGCCCGCGGGATCGACGTGCAGCTCGTCGCGGGCGACTACGTGCTCCTGATCGTCGGAGGCGCGGTGGCCGCAGCGCTGTGGGCCGCGATCGGCGTCGGTGTGGGCGCCGTTGTTCGCAGCCAGGTTCCTGCGCTGGTCGGGCTGTGCGCCTGGCTCCTGTTCGTCGAGGGCCTGCTGGTCGGTGACGTCGCCGGGGTCGGCGACATCGGGCGGTTCGCGCCGGGCGCGGCCGCGGCCGCGCTCAGCGGGCTGGATCCAGACACGCTGCTGCCACCGGCGGCCGGCCTCGTGCTGCTGGCTGTCTACGCCGCGGCCACTTCGGTCGTCGGCGCGCTCACCACTGCTCGCCGTGATGTCGTCTGAGTCGGCGCCGAGCCCGCCGCGCACGACGCGCCCACCGGGTACTCAACCGGCCAATCACCGGCAGAGCAGTGGCGACCTGCGCCGGCGGATCCTTCGGCACTACCTGCCATTCGCCGTCGCGAGCATCGCGGTGCTCGGCCTGTACATGACCGCCCCGCTGTTCGACGCCAACCGGTACCCGCCGCCGGGCGACATCTTCGCCGAGGGCGTCAGTGGTGCCGTGCCCAGCGGCGACCAAGCTGCCGACCCGTTCGATCCCGGCGGCGACCAACCCGGAGCTCCTGCGACCGGTCCCGGCGGCGGCCAACCCGGCGGCGGCCAACCCGGCGGCCTGTTCGACCACGGAAGCGGTGGCGCTCCTCCGTTCGATCACGGTGGGGGCCAACCTTCAGCTCCGCCAACGGGTCAAAGCGGGGGTCAGTCCAGCCACGCCGGGGATCCGGACACGGTTCTCACCATGCGGCGCCTCTCCACTGCCACCGGGTATCTCGCCCTCGGCCTCGTCGGGCTCACGCTGCTCATCGGCCCGGCCAATCTCTTGCTCCGCAGGGCGACACCGGTCTCGAGCTACTTGCGCCGCGACATCGGGATCGTCGCTGCGATCACGAGCATCGTCCACGTCGTGTTCGGGTTCTTGGTCAAGCACGGCGACGGAGAGATACTCAGCTACTTCTTCGCGCCCGGCGATCGCAGCCGGGTGCTCACGAGCAGCTTCGGCCTCGCGAATTGGGCGGGGCTGTTCGCGGTAGTGATCGTGGCGGGTTTGGCTGCGATCTCCAGCGACTTCGCGCTGCGGAAGCTCAAGGCAAGGCGCTGGAAGAAGATCCAGCGCCTGAACTACCTCTTGTTCGCGCTGGTCATCGTGCATGCGCTGCTCTACGGCGCACTGTGGCGGGAGACGTCTCCCTACACGGTGCTGCTCGGCGTCAGTGTCATCGTGGTCCTTGTCGGCCAGGCCGTGGGCGTCCGACTGTGGCGTCGGAGGAACGCTCGTACCACCGCCGGACCGACACCAGCGGCCGCGGTCACAACGTGAGGCGTGCGCGTCCACTCAGACGGAGGAACGATGAGCCCACAACGGCATGATCCGGTCGAGCGGCTCAACGATCATCACGCCGACGATCTGCTGGCCGTGGCGCGAGTGTTCGGTGGCTGTTCCGACGCCACCTCGGAACGGGCCGAGGGTGTGGACGCTCATGGCATTGACCTCGTGGTCACCACACCCCGCGGGCTCGTCGCCGCGCGCGTTCCCTTCTCCGAACAGAGCCCCGAGGGCAGCAGGCGCGAGCTCCGGGCCGCGTTCCACGACCTCGCTCGCCAGGCCCGAGCCGCCCTAGCCGCACAAGGCAACGAGTCGAGCACATCATGAAGGATCGTTCGCACGCGACGTCTGGGTCAGCCACGACGCGGGGGCCACCTGGACGCGCACCCGACGCGTCAGCCGGTAACGGCGAACTCACGGACGCGGGTGCGGAAGAGCCCCAGGAATGGGCAGCCCAGCCCCCGAGTGTGGAGGAGCTCCGGGCCCGAGCCGCTGCCAAGCCCGCAGTGTCGCGGCGTCCTCGGCGGCACGCTCGCTCAGCTCATTCAGCGAGATCGTGCGTGCCATCGCGTACTGATTCTCCGCTCCACGAGTGTCGTCGTCAATCGACGTCATGCATCGCCGTGCGCGTGGGAGGCGCGGAGCTACCTGACCTACTCCCCAGCGAGCCGGGCAACGATGGGCGCGACCGAGTCGAGCTGGTCGTTGAAGACCGTGAAGTACGAGAAGCCCCAGCGCGCTCTCGCCGCGAGGATGTCCTCGCAGATCGACTCCGGTGTGCCGATCCACAAATAGGGCGTGGCGAGAACGTCGTCGATGCTCAGGTCGGGGAGTGACACTCGGACCTGCTCGGCGGCGCCGACCGGATCGTCGGTCAAGATGACTCGCTGGACCAGCGCCTGCAGCTCGATCTCTCGGCCGGCGGTCGCGGCACGAACGAACTCGATCCGCCGATCGATGCCTCCGGGCGCGAATCCGGTCGTGTCCTGGCTGCCATCAGGTCGTGTCCTCCCGATGCCCGACAGCGACACGATGTCGGCACGTGTCGCGGCAAGGCGCACGATTTGCGGACCGTTGCCGCCAATGAGGACCGGCGGTCGGGGTGTCTGTGTCGGAGCAGGTCGTTGTTGAGGACGAGCGTCCCGACGCGCAGGGTGGAAGTGACCTCGGCCGCGACCGTGAGTGCTGCGAACGGCGAGACGCAGCCGTCGATGAGGTGATCGGGGACCGTGAGCACGGAGAAGCCGCTGTCCTCAGCCCGTCGGGCGAGGTTCACCCAATGGTCCCGCCCGGCTGGCGCGAGCGCATGCACCCCGAATCGGAGCTCGTTCACGCGGGAAGCCTCGCAGCTCGGACACCGCGGTGGCGGCGAGATCGTCAGCCGCCGCAGGCCGCCGAGATCGGGCGTGACGGCGGCGGCGGAACGGGGTAGGCTCGATTGCACACGCTGTGCAGATTCATCGGCCCCGGGGGGTGGCTCATATGACGACGAGTGAGCGGACCGTAGGCCGGTATCTCCGCTGGCTGCTGGCGGCACTCTCGCTGGCCGCAGGAACGATCCATTTCGCGGTCAGCGGCGGCCACTACGACGTGTCGTGGGTCCACGGCACTTTCTTCGCGGTAGTCGCGTGGCTCCAGCTGGCGTGGGCGGTTGCCGTCGTGCTCAAGCCGACGCGCAACCTGCTGATCGCCGGCGTCGTGCTGAACGCCGGCATCCTCGGCACCTGGGCGGTGTCGCGCGTCTGGGGTGTCCCAGTCGGGCCGGACGCCTGGACGCCGGAGTCGGTCTCGCTCGCCGACGCCATGTCTTCGAGCTTCGAGTTCGTCATCGTGGCGGTCTCGCTTGCGGTGCTCGTGCGACCCGCGATCGCCCGTGCACAGATTCGCCCCTCCTTCGCGATCTCTGGTGTTGGCATGACCGCGGTGGCGATCGCGGCCATCTCGACGGTCGCGCTGACGCCGTCGTTCGCGTCAGACCACCACGGTGGTGCGGAGGCCGCAGACGGCCACGCCCACGGCACTGGGGCTCTGGCGACCGATGGCAAGATGGCGAAGAGCCACGCCGGCGGTCACACCGACGCCATCATCCAGGCCGACGGTACGTCGGCGTGTGAGAAGGCCGGCGTTGCCAACGAGGGCAACAGCGGCCACGGGCATCGCGGGCCGGTCCCGTACAAGGAGCTGACCGCGGAGGAACGCCCAGTCTTCCGGGACCAGGTCGCGCAGGCCAACGAGGTCATCGTGAAGTACCCGACGGTGGCGGCCGCGGAGGCCGCGGGGTGGAGGCGCGTCACCCCGTACGTGCCCTGCATCGCTGCGCACTACATCAAGGGCAGCGCGCTCGCGAACCCGTTCGACGCGTCCGAGCCCGAGATCCTGCTGTTCGAGGACACGAAGCCGGACTCGAAGATCGTGGGGCTGAGCTACCTCCAGTTCTCCAAAGAGCAGCCGGAGGGCTTCGCGGGACCCAACGACCCGTGGCACATCCATTCGTCGCTGTGCCTCGGCGGTGGAGGCGTGCTCGGCGACGAGACCACGACCGACGAGGAGTGCGAGGCTCGCGGCGGTCGCAACGTGAAGCTGGGCAACCTCTGGATGAACCACATGTGGAACGTGCCCGGCTGGGACAGCCGCTGGGGACTGTTCAGCTCCGAGCATCCCGACATGGGTGGCACGATCGGCAACATCAATGCACCACCCGCCGAGGTGAAGAAGGCGCGGGCGGCGGCGCTGAAGGAAGCCAAGGACAAGACGGACTGACGCCGGCGGCGATCGCCGTCGATGACGGCGATCGTCCGCTCGGGCGTTAGTACAACGGGCTCCAGCTGGTCGAGCGGAGGAGCTTGCTCTCCCAGTCGTCGCGCACCCGCAGCGCGTCGTGCATCCACGTCCCGGGGGCTCGGTACTCCGCCGGTACCTCGGTCGTGATCAGCGTCGTGATCAGGCGGGGGTCGGCGACCTTCTGCCACAGGACGACCTCACGCCACCGGCCGCTGCCCCACGCCGGCCGAAACACGCCCTGGAGCTCGAGCATCGAGTGCCCGTGACGGGCCTCGCTCAGACTGGGGGCGTAGTTCGTGCGCGCCGCCTCGAGGTACTCGTCGAACATCCCCTCGTGGGGCCAGGCGGTGTCTTCCATGAACAGCGTCAGCTCGTGGTGCCCCGATGTCGGTACCGAATCGAGATCGACCGACTGCAGCGGCGACCACGGCACCGGCACCAAGGTCTTGGCGCGCACGCCGTGTCGAAGTCGGTCGAGGTCGCGCACCCAGTCGTGGAGGTCGCCGGTGTGCACGCGCTCGGCCAGCTGCCCCCACGCGGCGCCGTCGCGCACCGCGGTGATCGTGACCACGTTGTAGGCACGCCCGGTGCCGTGCGCGTGGTGAAGGAAGTAGAGGAGCCGGGCGTCGTCACCCTTGGCGAGCGCCTCCATCCACCCGTCGCGGTAGGCGGCCTCGAACTCCTCCTCGCGTGCACCGACGACGTGGTGCACCTCGTGCAGGAACAACATGTGCGTTTCCCCCGCTCCTAATCGTCCGGTCGCCGTCGCAGGCTCCGGCTCCTGCTCCGGCGGTCGGCAAAGCCGCCACCTCCGCGGCGCCTTCGGCGCCGGCCCGCTCGGGCCGGCCCCTGGCGTAACTGGGCCGAGAGGCTAGTGGCGCGGTGCTCGCTCGATCAGGTAGTCGATCGCGCGGATGAGCGTGGCGAGGTCGTCGGGTTCGATCGCCGGATAGAGCGCGATGCGGAGCTGGTTGCGGCCGAGCTTGCGGTACGACTCGGTGTCGACGACGGCGTTCGCACGCAGCTCTGCGGCCAGCCAGTTGGCGTCGACCGACTCGTCGAAGTCGATGGTGGCGTTGACGTGACTGCGCTCGGCCGGCTTGGCCACGAACGGCTGCGCGCGGTCGTGCGCCTCGGCCCAGCCGTACACGATCTCCGCCGACCGGTCGCAGCGCGACGCCGCCCACTCGAGTCCGCCGTGCTCGAGGATCCATTCGAGCTGGTGCGCCATGAGGAACAGGGTGGCCAGGGCGGGCGTGTTGTAGGTCTGATCGAGCCGCGAGTTCTCGAGCGCGATCGCGAGGTCGATCGACGGTGGGATCCAGCGTCCGGAGGCCGCGAGGCGCTCGATGCGGGCGATCGCGGCCGGGCTGCAGCACGCGATCCACAGCCCGCCGTCGCTGGCGAAGCACTTCTGGGGCGCGAAGTAGTAGACGTCGAACTGGGTCGGGTCGACCCGGAGACCGCCCGCACCCGAGGTGGCGTCGACGAGGACGAGCCCGTCCTCGGCAGCGACGCCCTCGGGCCGGCGAACGTCGGCCATGACCCCCGTCGAGGTCTCGTTGTGAGGAAAGGCATACGCGTCGACGCCGGGGTCGGCGACCAGCTCCGGGTGCGTGCCCGGGGGCGACTCGATGATCTCGGGCGCGTCGAGGTGGGGCGCGCCCGCGACCGCGGACGCGAACTTCGCCGAGAACTCGCCGAAGGCGAGGTGCTGGCTGCGGCGTTCGATCAGCCCGAAGACGGCGGCGTCCCAGAACACGGTGGTGCCGCCCAGCCCGAGCAGCACCTCGTACCCGTCGGGGAGCCCGAACAGCGAGGTCAGGTCGTCGCGGATACGGCGCACGACCGACTTCACTGCCGGCTGGCGATGGCTCGTCCCGAGGTACGTCGGTGCCGCCGCCGCCAGCGCTGCGACCGCTTCGTCGCGCACCTTCGACGGCCCCGATCCGAACCGGCCGTCGGCGGGAACGAGCTCGGCGGGCAGGCGAACGTGCTCGACGTCGGTCACCAAGCGAGGATATCGACGACGCCGCGCCGCGCCCCGCACGGTTTGGCGTCGCGATGCCTCAACTCCTCCGCTTCCGCAGCGCCAAAACCCGGGAACCGCTTACGCCAGCTTCAGCACCTCGGCGAAGCCGTCGTCGATGCAGCGTACGAAGGTGTCGCGGTCGGGGACGGCAGCGCGGTCGACGTTGACGCCGATGCAGCACGTGCCGCAGTGCGACACCAGCGTGATGTTGGCGGCGGAGCCCGCCAACGGGCTGAACGCGTAGTTGCTCTGCAGCTCGGCGCCGGCGAGGTAGACGGGGAACGGCACGCCGGGCACGTTGCTGGTGACGAAGTCGGCGCCCTTGAGCATGGCGCCGAACAGCGCGGTCGACACACTGGTCGGGAGCTGGTTCAGCACACCGGCCAGGCCCTCGCTGAGGCGGATCGCAGGTTCGTCGCGAACCTGGCGCGAGAGCTGGCCGACGGCGCGCATGCGCTCCTCGGGGTCGTCGTAGGTGAGCGGGACAAGGAAGCGCGCCGGCGTGAAGTGGTTGCCGCCCAGGTCCGCCCCGCTCCCGCGCACGTTGATCGGCATCGTCATGCGCAGGTCGTCGCACGAGGCACCGTGCTCTTCGTGGTACCGCCGCAGACCGCCCAGCGTTGCGGCCACGAAGGCGTCGTTCAGCGACTGCCCGACGGCCTTGGCCGATCGCTTGAGATCGTCGAGCGGCACCTCGGTGACGCCGAGGTCACGCGACAGGCTGCGGCCGTGCATGATCGGCGACCGGGGGGTTGTGGCCGGTGCCATCAGGCGCGCCACCGATTTGCCCACCGCGGCCGCTTGCTCGACGGTGCCCCGCGGGTCGCGGAACATCGCCTCTCCGACGGCCCGGGCCTGTCCAAAGCTCCGGCGGACGATGCCGAGCACCCGGCGGCGGGCGAGGTG
>JAPSGP010000359.1 GCA_031177445.1 Acidimicrobiia bacterium | reverse complement strand
GTTGGGGAGGTGCGCTTCTGCCCTGTTTGACAATCCTCGCATTGTGAAGTGGCAATGTGGCAATTGTCCTAGTACATTTGCCCCATGACTTCTATCTTCGGCCGTGTGCTCGAGGTGTGCGCCGGGCAGGCGGCGCCGATGGATGTGCAGGGCGAGCGAATCGTCACGGGCTTCGACAAGGGGCCGGTGTCCGGCCGAGTTCGGGTAGCTCGCGACGGCCTCGACATCGACGAGCATGTGGACGACGCGCTCGATCGTGATCGGGCCGTGTTGCTCTACCAGCGCTGCCACTACGACGCCTGGGACCGCGAGCTCGGTCGCGAGCTCGCGCCAGGTACGTTCGGGGAGAACCTGACGATCGATGCCGTCGAGGACATGGGCATTGCTCTGGGCGCGGAGCTCCGTGTCGGGTCGGCTCTCCTGAGGGTCACACAACCGCGGATCCCGTGCCGCAAGATGGCGGTCCGTCTCAACGAGAGCGCGGACTTCCCGGCGCGATACCTCCGCAGCGGGAGGCTGGGCTTCTTCTGCGCTGTACTTGAGCCGGGTGAGATCGGTGCCGGCGACGAGATAGCGCTGGTCAGCGAGGGGCGCACGGACCTCACCGTCGCCGACATGGCGCGAATCCTCTACCTGGACGGTCGCGACCGGCACGATCTGCGGCGCCTGATCGGCGTCCCGGAGCTGCCGGAGACATGGCGCGGCAAGACGAGGCAGGCGCTCGATCGGCTGACGGCCCTGGAGACCGACTGGCCCGGACTGCGGCCGCTGGGCGTGACCAAGACCGCGCGCGAGGCGACTGACGTCTTGTCGATTGAGCTGGAGGATCCCGCGGGCGACGAGCTGCCGGCCTTCGAGGCGGGGCAGTTCCTGCCGGTCGCGGTGGAAGCGGAGCCGGGCGCGCCCGCCGCGGAGCGCAACTACACGATCGTGGGTCGCAGCCGGACCGGTCGGGGCTACCGCATCGCCGTCAAGCGCGAGACGGCGCCGTCGCATGCGTCCGACGTCCCCGATGGTCTGGTGTCGGGATATATCCACAGGGCGTTGCGCGCGGGATCGACCGTGGCCGCGCGCTCGCCGCGGGGCGTGTTCGTCGTGGAGCCCGGCGCAAGGCCCGTTGTGCTCGTCAGCGCGGGGATCGGGGTGACGCCCATGTTCGCGATGCTCGAGCGCCTGGTCAGGGAGGGCGCCGCTCGCGACATCTACTTCCTGCACTGCACGCGCAACTCCGAGCATCACGTCTTCGGCCCGGCCATCCGTGATCTCGCGGCGGTCGACTCACGCGTGCACGTCCACGTGTCGTACACGCGGCCGCTGCCCGGCGACGTGCTCGGGGAGCACTACGACGAGCGGGGACGTCTGTCGTTCGACAGGATCCGGCGCGTCGTCCCGTCGTTGGTCGCGGACTTCTACGTCTGCGGGCCGAGACAGTTCATGGACGAGGTCGTGACCGGCCTGAAGGAGAACGAGGTGCCGTCGGAGCGCATCAAGTTCGAGTACTTCGGCGCCGCGCCTCCCATGGACGCTGGGGCGCTCGGAGACGAGGTGATCGGCGCCGACGGCCGACCGCTCACGGTGACCTTCGGGCGTTCGGGCATCGTCGCCCCGTGGCGCGAGAACGCGTTCAGCATCCTGGCGCTTGCCGAGCACATGGGTCTGCGACCGGCCGCCTCTTGCCGGAGCGGCCTGTGCTCCACGTGCGCCTGCACGGTGCCGAGCGGCGACATCGAGTACGTCATCGAGCCGATGCAGGCGCCACCGGACGAGCACGCCCTGCTTTGCTGCTCCCGTCCGCTGACCAGCATCACGGTAGACCTCTGAGCGATGGACGACGCCTGGCTCGAGCGCTTCGAACCACGAACACCCGGCGACGAGCCGGCGTACGCACGCATCGCCGACGCGATCGCGAGCGCGATCGCAGACGGCGCGCTCGTCGCCGGCGAGCGCCTTCCGACGCACCGGGCCCTCGCGCAGCGGCTCGGCGTGGCGGTGCCCACCGTCAGTCGCGGGTATCAGGCCGCGGCGGATCGGGGGCTGATCGTCAGCACCATTGGCCGCGGCACGTTCGTCGCCGGCATCCCGAACCTCCGAGACGAGCACGAGCGCTCGCGGTGGCTCGACATGGCGGTCAACGCTCCGGCTCGCGGTCCTCACGAGCCGGCGATGCGAGTCGCGCTCGAGAAGCTGAGCCGGCTGCCGGACCTCCAAGCTGAGCTCGGGTACGCCGCCGACATCGGCAGCGCCCGTCATCGCTCGCTCGCGGGCGACTGGCTGGGTCGAAGGGGTGTCGACGCATCGCCCGACGACATCGCGATCACCCACGGCGGCCAGCACGCGCTGCTCGTCGCGTTCGCAGCGACCGCACACGCCCGAGAAGCCGTCGCCACCGAGGCGTTGACCTATCCCGGCGCGCGATCAGCGGCCCAGGCTCTCGGCTTGGGCCTCGCGCCGATCACGATCGATGACGAAGGCCTGGATCCCGAGGCCTTCACGTCGTGGTGCAGGTCGGCAGGGACGCCGCGCGTCCTCTACACGACGCCGTTCGCCCACAACCCCACCGCCCGCACCCAGTCGGCGCAGCGAAGACGCGAGCTGGTGGACGTCGCTCGCAGATACGACGTGACCATCATCGAGGACGACGTTTTCGGGATGCTCGACGACACGGGTACGCCCCCGCTGGCGGCGATGGCTCCCGAGCGCACGCTGCACCTGACGAGCTTCTCCAAAGCACTGACTCCCGGGCTTCGCTGCGGGATCCTTACCGGCCCGTCGCCGATCATGCAGCGCGTCGGGCCGCTGATCCGGGCCACCATCTTCAACGCCGCCCCGTTGCAGACGGCGATAACCATGGCGTGGGTGCAGGATGGGACCGCCGACCGGCTCGTCGACTGGCAGCGGATCCAGGCCCGACAACGTCGCGAGCGCGCACTCGGCGTGCTCGGCGACTGTCCGGCGGTGCGCAGCCTCACCGCGACTGCTCTGCACGCTTGGGTTCAGCTCGCCGCCCCGTGGACACCAGCGGAGGCGATCGCTGCCGCCGCCTCCGTCGACGTGCTCATCGGCCCCACCTCGCACTTCGCGGTCGGCGCGCCGATCGACGAGCGTGGCGTGCGGCTGTGTCTCGGCAATGCACCTTCGGTCCAAGCGCTCGGCGCCGCGCTCGAGCGGCTGGACACGAGCTGGCGGCGCCCGTTCTGGGCGTCGGGGACCTGAGGCTCCTGCCATGAGCGAGCACGTGTTCCCCGCCGACGTCGTCCATCACGACTGGGACCGCAGCCGGCCGGCGGCGCTCACGATCACCTCGGGCGACATCGTTCACTACGACCTGCGCATGGCCGGACACGGCCAGCTCGATCTCGGCGACTCGTTCAGCGACGCGCGCCTCGACTTAGCGACGATGTACCACCTCGCCGGTCCGGTCGCCATCGACGGAGCGCTTCCCGGGGACACGATCGCGATCGAAGTGCTCGAGCTGACGCCGGGGGATTGGGGATGGACGGCCATCCTGCCGGGCCTCGGCCTCCTACCGGACGACTTCCCGGTGGGCGTGATCCGGACCTTCCCGCTCGCGAACCGCACG
>JAPSGP010000012.1 GCA_031177445.1 Acidimicrobiia bacterium | reverse complement strand
GGTACTGCTCCCACGCCTGGTCGGCACCGAGCTCCACGCCGGCGGCGGCGAGGCCGTCGCGATAGCGCGCGATCCAGTCGTGCTCGTGGGCGCGCCGGATCTCGGGCGGGAGTCCGTTGCACAGCACGTAGGCGACGTCCCACATGCCGGCGCGGCGCATGATCATGCCCCAGTCGAAGAACCCGGGCCGGCCACGGTCGACGAACAGGTTGCCGAAGTGGGGATCGCCGTGGGCCAGCGTCTGGGGACCGACCTCGTACAGCTCGGCGATGCGCGGCGCGTGCGCAACATAGAGCTCGCCGAGCCGCAGGAACGCAGGCGGCATGTCGTCGGCGAAGCGATCGATTGCCCGCTGGATGTAGGGCCCACCGCCGCCGAAGGCCAGTCGCCGGCCCTCTGCCGTCCACGAGAGATCGGCGCGCAAAGCCGGTGCGTTCCAGTACTGCGCATGCAGCGACGCGAGCTCGTCGACGATGCGCCCCGTGATCTCGGCCAGGTCGTCGTCGCGCAGCCCAGGGAAGCGGCACCCGGATGCGACGAGGTCCTCGAGCACCATGACGTAGCGGCCGCGGTCGTCGATCGCCGCGTAACGGGTCGCCGGTACCCGGACCGGCACCTCGGCGCCGAGCTCGGCGTAGAAGCGTGCCTCGGCGACGCCGAGCCCGACGACGTCGACGAACCTGCGCTGGCGCGGATCGAACGGCGCGAGCTTCACGAACAGGGTGGGTGGCCGCCCGTGGTTGTCGCCGGCGTAGGTGATCGCGACGCGGGCGCGCCCGGTCGTGCCGGAGTGCCGGTCGAGTACGTCGACGTCCTCCACCTCGACCGCGAGCGCCTCGGTCAGCCAGTCGGGCGTGACGTCGTCGACGTCGACCGGAATGCCCGCCCCTGCCATCGGCAGGAGGGTATGCCCGACCGCGGCCTGAGGCACGGTCCGGCGCTCGGCGCGAGACTGACCGGTATGCCCGCACCTGATGTCGTGATCCGCGCCGGACGAGTCGTCGACGGCACCGGCTCGCCACCGCGCACCGCCGACGTCGCCATCGCCGACGGGCGCATCGTCGAGGTCGGCAAGGTCGACACCGGGCTGGGCTCGGCCCGCGTCGTCGACGCCGACGGCGCGCTCGTCATCCCGGGCTTCGTCGACATCCACACCCACTACGACGGTCAGGTCACCTGGGACGAGCACCTGACCCCGTCGGCATGGCACGGGGTCACCACGGTCGTCATGGGCAACTGCGGCGTGGGTTTCGCACCGTGCCGGCCCTCGGACCGGGATCGACTCATCGAGCTCATGGAAGGCGTCGAGGACATCCCCGGCACCGCGCTGCACGAGGGCATCCCATGGCAGTGGGAGAGCTTCGCCGAGTACCTCGACTTCCTCGAGGAGCGCCGCTACGACGTCGACGTCGCCGCGCAGGTCCCCCACGGCGCGGTGCGGCTCCACGTGATGGGGGAGCGGGGCGCGCAGCGTGAGCCCGCCGAGCCCGACGAGATCGTCGAGATGGGCCGCATCGTTCGGGAGGCGGTCACCGCCGGCGCGCTGGGCTTCACGACCTCCCGCACCACCAACCACCGCACGAGCCGGGGCGAGCCCACGCCCACCCTGACCGCGGCCGAGGACGAGCTCGTCGGGATCGTGACCGAGATGGCGGGCGCGGGCGGCGTGATCGAGGTCGTGTCCGACTTCCGAGACCTCGACGCCGAGTTCGGCGTGATGCGCCACATGGTCGAGTCGTCGGGCCGCCCGCTCTCGATCTCGGTTGCGGTCGAAGAGCATCGTGCCCACTGGGGCGCCTTGCGCGACCGGATCGCGGACGCGGCCGGCGACGGGCTGCCGATCAAGGGACAGGTGGCGTCGCGAGCGATCGGCCTCCTGATGGGGTTGCAGGCGACGGTGAACCCGTTTCTCGTTGCGCAGTCGTACCGCGAGATCGCCGAGCTCCCATTGGAGCAGCGGGTGCGCGCGATGCGCGACCCCGAGCGCCGGGCCCGCCTGGTCGCCGAGCTCGGGCAGCGCGACGGTGGCCTCATCGGCGACTTCGGGCGCATGTTCCCGCTCGGCGACCCGCCCGACTACGAGCCCGACCCGTCCACGAGCATCGCGGCGCGGGCGGCGCGCGAGCGGCGCGAGCCTGCCGACCTCGCGCTTGAGCTGCTCACTGCCGACGGTGGACGCGGCTTCCTCTACTACCCGTTGTTCAACTGGGTCGACGGCTCGCTCGACGCCGTGCGCCAGATGCTGCAGGACGAGCATCTGCTGCCGGGGCTCGGCGACGGCGGCGCGCACGCGGGCACGATCTGCGACGCGAGCTTTGCCACCACCTTGCTGACCCACTGGGCGCGCGACCGCGCTGACGGGCTCCCGATCGAGTGGGTGATCCGCCGGCAGTGCCGCGACACGGCGCGCGCCGTCGGGCTCGAGGACCGCGGCGTGCTCGCGCCCGGCTTCCGGGGGGACGTCGTCGTTGCCGACCACGAGCGTCTTCATCTGCGGGCGCCCTACATGGCCTTCGACCTGCCGGCAGGCGGGAAGCGGCTGCTCCAGCGCGCCGACGGGTATCTCCACACGTTCGTTGCCGGGACGGAGACCTACGCCGGCGGTGAGGCCACCGGCGCCCTCGCCGGCCGCCTCGTCCGCGGGCCGCAGTCGATCGACGCCTGAGGGCCGGAGCCGCCTCAGCTCGTAGCGGTCGGCATCGACTGCGCGCAGACGATCTGGCGCAGCTCGTCGACGGCGCGGCACACCGCGTCGATCTTGCTCTCGATCGCGTCGAGGCGGTCGTCCGCAGCCGCCGACGCGTCACCGCCGGCCGCCGCTTTGAGCTGCTGGTAGCAGCCTCGGAGCAGTCGAGCGGTGTCGCGCTCTTCGGCGATGTAGCGGCCGAGCAGCTCGCCGGTCCAGATGTCGATCGAGTGATCCTTGAAGAAGTCGTCGAAGACGTCGGGCTTGTTGCCGGTGTCGACCTTGTGCAAGCCGAACGCCTTCATCTTCTCGAGATCGCTGCGGTCCGAGCGCGCGATCTCCATGCGCCGGGCGTGCTCGGGGTCCTCCTTGACCCGGACCTGGAAGCCGAGCTCGTCCACGCGCTTGGCGAAGGCCATGCCGTGCTCGCCCTCTCGGGCTGCCACCGTCCGCAGCACCGCGCACACATCGGAGCTGGGCGTGACCTCGATCCAGGCGGTCAGGTACTCGTGGGCTCGGGCCTCGGCGACGGCGATGGCGTTCAAGAGTCCGAGATAGCTGGGCTTGTCCGGCATGGCCCGACTCCTTCCCCCGTGGCGGTCCCGCCACCCTCCCATGCGCAGAATTCGCCGGCAACCGCCCGCGAGGCGCATGCGTAGCTGTCATACCCCCGGCGTACCGTCCCGGGCATGAGGTTGTGGCGCCCCCCGCCCGACGAGCCCCAGCTCCACGAGTGGTGGCTGCCGTTGCTGGCGGTCAGCCGCCGGGTCCGGGCCGAGCGCATGTTCTGGCCCGTCCACATCGACGAGTTCGCGCTGGAGGGCCGGATCGACCGGGGCCCCCGGCCGGCGATCTGGGTCTACGTCCACGGCGGCAGCCTCGAGGAGCTGCTGGTCGACGGCGACGGGCGGACGTACGAGTTCATCCACCACCGCTCGGGGCGCAGCCCGGGCCGGTTCAAGGAGATCCCGCTGCGACGAGCGATCTGGCGGGCCCGCCTTCGCGATCACGTCGAGCCGATCTGGTACGACGAGCCGCCGCCCCGGCTGCGCCAGGTCGGCGATTCATGGTGGTCCGACGACGCCGAGCCCGACGAGCCGCAGATCGCCCGCGGGCACCTGCGGCTCGTGCCGACGGCCTGAGCTTCGAGCGCTACTCGTTCTCGCCCTGCTCGCTCTCGTCGTCACCTTCGCTGCCGACGACCTCGAACGACTGGTCGAGCTGGACGTCGACCTGGGACCCGTCGTCCTTGGTCACCTCGACCTCGTAATAGCTCTCTTCGTCGCCGACCTCGGTGCCGGTGACCCGGCCGCCGCCGGTGTGGTCGAGGGCGGCCGCGGTGGCCCGGTCGAGTGCGGGCTGGCTGATGGGGGTGTCGCTGGCATCGTCGTCGCCACCGCCGGCCGCGGCCACCGCGGCGGCTGATCCGCCACCGATCACGGCCACGGCAAGGGTGCCGGCGAGCAGGAACTTGGTACGTCGGTTCACGGTTCCACTCCTCAGGGGGTTTGCTGACAGTGGCAATGGTGGCGGTCAGCGGCTGAATCCAGACTGACTCGCTGAACGGTGTGTCAGGGCCCGGGCTCGTACGAGACGAGCTCGGCCAGCTCGCGGCCACCGGCGATCTTCTGGCCGCGGATCTGGCCGACGCCGGGCGCGTACTGCTTCCGTTCGACCACCTTGGGGTCGAGCGGGTTCCAGTCCTTGGTGACGACCACCCGTTCGAAGCGACCGAACGGCACCTGCTCGGTGGCGTCGACGCGCACGATCTCGCCCATGTCCTCGGCTTCGTCTTCGTGGAACTCCTGGCGGTAGGCGAGGCCCACCCGCGGCGATGCCGGCATCACAATGCCGGCGAGGGCGCCGTCGACCCCGTGCTCCCAGGAGCCGGCCCGGCTGACGACCTTCCCGTTCTCGAAGTCCTTCACCTCCTCGCCGAGGTACCAGACGGTGCCCTCACGGTCCTGGGCGAACCAGTCGTAGGTGTCCTCGACGACCTGGCCCTCGACGGTGACGGTGTCGCGCACGACCACCGCCCAGATGCCCTGGATCACCTTGCGCTCGGGCGTCACGACCACCTCAGTGCGCTCGGTCTTACTGTCGGCGGTCCCTTCGTAGACCCACTTGGCGCCCGGGCGGAGGGGCATGTACGGGTTGTCGATCTGCTCGACGAAGTTCGCCGGGTCGAGCACAGGCGCGTAGTTGCCCCCGTCGCCGGGGTCGATGACGGGCTGCTCGAGCGCGATCGTGCGGGTCGGACGCTCGCCCGGACCGGCCTGCGGGCTGCCGTCGTCACCGCACGCGGCGGCCAGGACGCCGGCAGCGAGAGCGCCGGCGAGGATCATGGTGGAGCGGGATCGCAGGCTCATGGCGGTTCCCTTCCCGCAGGGTCGTCGGGGAATCGAGCCCAGCCTGCGCCCAACGCCTGAACCCCGCCTGAACCGATCGAGCAGGTCGTTCAGCTGGGAGTCAGCAACCCGGGCCACACTGGGAGATCGCGGCAGGAGGCCCGATGAAGCTGTTGCTCGTCGAGGACGACAAGAAGATCGCCACCACAGTGAAGCGGGGACTCGAGGCGGAGGGCTTCCCCGTCGACGTGGCCTTCGACGGCAACGACGGGCTGTGGATGGCGACCGAGGGGAGCTACGACCTGATCGTGCTCGACATCCTCCTGCCGGGCCGCAACGGCTTCAAGGTCTGTGCCGACATCCGCGGCGCCGGCGACTGGACCCCGATCCTCATGCTCACCGCCAAGGACGGCGACCTCGACGAGGCCGAGGCGCTCGACACCGGCGCCGATGACTATCTCACCAAGCCGTTCTCGTTCCCCGTCCTGGTGGCCCGGGTGCGGGCGCTCCTTCGCCGGGCCGCCGGCCGCAACCCCGCGCCCGTGATCGTCGACGACCTGCGCATCGATCCCGTGGAACGGCGAGCCTGGCGCTCCGACGACGAGATCGCCCTCACCACCCGCGAGTTCGACGTGCTCGAGTTCCTCGTGCGCCGGGCTGGGCAGGTGCTCTCGAAGCAGGAGATCCTCGCCGGCGTGTGGGAATACGACTTCGACGGCGACCCCAACATCGTCGAGGTCTACGTCGGCCGGCTGCGGCGCAAGATCGACGAGCCCCACGGCCGCCGCACGCTCACCACCGTGCGCGGCGCCGGGTACCGCTTGGAGGCCGATGGCGCCTGACGCCCCGCGCCGCCGCCTCCGTCGGGTGGTGGGGTCGGTTCGGTTCCGCGTCACCGCGCTCGCCACCCTCGTGACCACCGCGGTGCTCATCGTGGGCGGGGTCGTGCTGGTCGGCGTCCAGCGTCAGCAGCTTGTCGACAACCTCGACGACCGCATCCGCCAGCGAGCCGATGATCTCGTTGCGCTTGTGGCCGGCGACCAGGCTCCCGAGACCCTGGCCGGGAGGGGCGACGAGGATCTCTCGGCGGAGATCGTGACGCTCGACGGCGAGGTCGTAGCGAAGAGCGCGAACATCCGCCAGAGCCGCCCCCTCGTCGACCCGACGTCGGATCGCTTCGACCGCTCAGTGCACACCACCGACCTGTTCCTCGACGAGGAGGACCCGTTCCGACTGCTCACCCGGCGCGTGCCCTCGGCCGACGGCCCCAGCGTGATCCAGGTAGCTGGCAATCTCGACGACGTCCACGAGAGCACCACTGTCCTCGAGACGTCGCTCAAGTTCGCGATTCCGTCGGTTGCGGTGGTGCTCGCCGCCCTCATCTGGTGGCTCGTCGGTCGTACCCTGCGGCCAGTCGAATCGATCCGGGCCGAGGTCGCCGCGATCGGCGGGACCGAACTGCACCGACGGGTGCCCCAGCCCCGCGGTGAGGACGAGATCGCCCGTCTGGCTCGCACGATGAACGTCATGCTCGACCGGGTCGAGGACGCAACCCGCAAGCAGGACCGCTTCGTCGCCGACGCGTCGCACGAGCTGCGGAGCCCGCTCACGCGCATACGCTCGGCGCTCGAGATCGACCTCGCCCATCCCGACCGCGCCGACCTGACCGCGACCCAGCGCAGCCTGCTCGACGAGACGGTCGCGCTGCAGCGCCTCGTCGACGACCTCCTGCACCTCGCGCGCGCCGACGCTGGCGGCGGGGTGCTGGCGCACACGCCCGTCGATCTCGACGACGTGGTCATGCGTCAGGCGCGCCGGCTCCGGGCCGACGGACGGGTCGAGGTCGACATCACCGCAGTCTCGGCCGCGCAGATCGATGGCGATGCCGATCAGCTCAACCGCGCCCTGCGTAACCTCGCCGACAACGCCGCGCGCCACGCCAGCTCACGGGTCGCGTTCGGCCTCTCCGAACGGGGTGACACCGCCACACTGACGGTGAGCGACGACGGCTCGGGCATCCCCGTCGAGCAGCGGGAGCGGGTGTTCGAACGGTTCACCCGCCTCGACGACTCGCGCACCGCACGCGACGGCGGGACGGGGCTGGGACTCGCCATCACGCGCGACATCATCGAGCGCCACGGCGGGTCGATCGCCATCGATCCCGACTACCGCCCGGGGACCCGCTTCACGATCACGCTCCCCACCCGCAACGGCCGGAGCTGACGCATCAAACGCGTTCGTAGACCAGCTCGCCGGCGCGCCAGGTCTGGGCGACGCGGAGCTCGTCGCCGGCGCCGGGTGCACCGTCGATGACGACGAGGTCGGCACGCAGGCCGGGCGCGAGTCGTCCCCGCTCGTCCTGCTGCCCACCGGCCGTGGCGGCGCCGATCGTGTAGAGGCGCAACCACTCGTCGAAGTCGATCGCCTGATCCGGGCCCACGGCCCGGCCGTCGCTCGTGCGCCGGCTGACGCCGAAGCTCGACTCGGTGAGTGGCGCGGTGAGCGCGCACGGCGAATCGGACGACGCCGCCAGCGGGATCCCGGCCGCGAGGAGGTCGCCGAACGGCAACCACGTCGCGTCGTCGAACGCGCGGTGGTCCAGCCGTGGTCCGATCACGTCGACGAACCCCGGCTGCACGACGCCGATCGCACCGAGCGCGCGCATTCGGTCGATCTCGGCGCGACCCGCGAGCGTGACGTGCTCGATGCGGACACCGTGCGTGGGCTCGTGCCCGCGGGTCGCCGACTCCCATGCGTCGAGCGCGGCCGCCAGGCCGGCATTGCCCATCGCGTGGATGGCGACGCCGTACCCGCGGCGCACGGCTTCTTCCACGCCCGCACCGAGGTTCGGGAACAGCTGACCGAACCGGACGTGCTGACCACCGACGTGCGCGTCGATCGCCACCTCGTAGCCGCCGTCAGCGAAGAACTTCACGGGTCCGACGCGCACGTCCTCGTCGCCCTCGCCGGTGCGCGGGCCGTCCCACCGCTCGGGGTCGGCACCGGCGAGGAGCTCGTTGGCGTGCGGCATCACGAGCACCGAGACGGGGAGACGCCCCTCGGTCGCGAGCGTGCGGTACACGGCCTCCGCGGTCGCGGGGCAGGCGGCGTCGTGCACGGCGGTGATGCCGACCTGGAGCAGGGCGTCCGAGCGTTCCTCGATGAGGTCGGCCCAGCGGTCGGTGCGGTCGTAGCCGGCCATCGACGCTGCGTGGGCGGCGCTCCAGGCACCTTCGATGAGCACGCCGGTCGGCTCGCCGGCGGTGTCCCGCTCGATGCGCCCGTTGGGCGGGTCGTGCGTGCGCGGCCCGATGCCAAGCGCGTCGAGCCCGGCGCTCGAGACCACCGCGCGATGGACCGAGAAGCACCCCACGATTACGGGGCGGTCGAGACCAAGGTCGTCGAGCGCGTGCCGGTCGAGAAGCAGCCCGGTGCGGAACTCGTCCCACTGGCAGCCTCGTATCCACGGCGCCGACGGCTCGCGGGCGCCGACCGCGCGCAGCCGGCGACCGGCCTCCTCCATCGAGGCCACGCCCGCGAGGTCGGCCCACAGCGGGTAGAGCGCGGCGAGGGAGAGGTGGTGGTGGGCGTCGATGAACCCCGGCACGAGCCGCCGGCCGGCCAGGTCGACGACGGTGGCGCCGGGGTACTGCTGCTGGAGCTCGCGACCACCGGTCGCGACGACACGGCCGTCGCGGACCACCAGCACGTCGGGCTCGCCGACGCGCGAGTCCATGGACATGATCCGGCCGTTCGTGAACAGGGTGGAGCTCGGTCGTGTGGAACCGCTTCCGGTCATTGGCGTTCGACGCGCTCGCTGCCCCGCGCCACGTTCCACGATTCGACGATCAGCAGCTGGCGTTCCTGGTCGACGCTCGTCAGCACGATCTCGTCGACGTCGATGCGGAAGAGGTGGTACGACGGGGTGTCACCGTCGTCGTCGGACGGAGGTGCGAACAGCGCCAGCTTGTCGGGATCGGTGATCTCGACGGCGCGACCGGCGAGCTTGGCGTCACCACCCTCCATCTCGGCGTCGGAGGGTGCGCTGTGGACCGCGATCCGCGGGTCGCGCAGCAGGTCACGCGCCTTGACCGCACCGAGCATCGAGCCCAACCACACGTCCCCGGCGCGGAAGTTGAGCTCGGTGCCGCTCACCCGGGGCGCTCCGTCCGAGCGCACCGTCGCCATCACCTTGTGGATGTGGGCGTCGAAGCGGGCACGCACCCGTGCCGCGAGGTCGGGCGCGGCGGCTTGTACTTCGTCCCAGGACGGCACGAACGCCGAGATTAGAACGTGAGCACGCGACGGCGGCCGGGACACCGCTGGGTCCTATCGTCCTCGAATGACCACCGCCATCGACCAGCGTCGTCGCTGGCCGCTCATCGTGCTCGCGGCCGGATGTGCGGCGCTGGTCGTGGTCCTCTACCTCGTCTTCGTGTACAGCGATCGCGGCCAGCAGCTCGACGAGGCCGCATTCGTCGCCCGGCGCAACCTGGATCCGGGGCCGGTCGCGGAGGCCGACCGTCTCCTGCGCACCATCGACCTCTCCTCCGTGTTCGTGCTCGGCGCTGCCATCGTCGTCGTCGGGCTCGTCCGCCAGCGTCCGGAGCGTGCGCTGGCGGCTGCCGCGGTGATCGTCGGCGCGAATGTCACGACCCAGGTGCTCAAGCAGGTGCTTCCGGGCCCGTCGCTGCTCACCGGTAAGGACGTGGGCAAGAACTTCTTTCCCAGCGGGCACGCGACGGTGGCGATGTCGCTGGCGCTCGCCGCCGTCCTGGTGGCCTCCAGTCGCACCCGCGGCGCGGTGGCGTTCTTTGGGAGTTGCTACGCGGCGGCCATCGGCGTTGCCACGCTCACCGCCGGCTGGCACCGGCCGAGCGACGCGGCTGCGGGATTCGCGGTGGTCACCATGTGGGCGGCGGCAACCGGCGCAGCCGGGCCTCGGCGGCAAGTGACCACGACGGCGCGTGCCTCGCCGGTTGCCGCTCCGCTGCTCGTGGTCGCGGGCGTGGTCCTGGCGATCATGGCGTTCGTCACGCTCGTCGTGGTGCTCGAAGCCCGGCGGCTGGGTCGCCTGGAGGCGATCCCGCTGGGTAGCGCCTACCTCGGAGCCTCGTTCGCCATCGCCGGCGCCGCCTTCGTCCTCACGGGCGCGCTGTTGGTCGCGATCCGACTCGGCGCCGCGAGACCGCCAGCGCTCGAGCCCGAACTGTTACCGGAGCCCCCCTGATGCCGGGAACACCGTTCTTCGGACTTTGAACCACACATGTTGTGGTCAGACGCACAATGAAGGAGGCGAGGCCGCTCGGGCGACACTCCGCCGCCTGCCAGACTGCGCGGGTCATGGCTCGTCTCCTCGTCGTCCACCACACCCCGTCGCCGGCGCTGCACTCGATGTTCGAAGCCGTCATGCGGGGTGCGAAGGATCCGAGCATCGAAGGCATCGACATCGTGAGCCGTCCCGCGCTCGCCGCCACCGCGATCGACGTGCTCGAGGCCGACGGATATGTCCTCGGGAGCACCGCGAACCTCGGCTACATGTCGGGCGCGCTCAAGCACTTCTTCGATCTCGTCTACTACCCCTGCCTCGAGGCGACGCAACGCCGTCCGTACGGGTTCTATCTCCACGGCAACGACGACACCGAGGGCGCGCGGCGAGGGATCGACAAGATCGTGACCGGGCTCCAGTGGCGCCTGGCCGCCGAGCCGGTCAGCGTGCTGGGCACACCGAGCAAGGACGATCTCGACGCGTGCTGGGAGCTCGGCGCGACGCTGGCGGCCGGCCTCACCCTCGACGATCGTTGAGAGCGCGGGTCAGGCCATCGACGTCGGCCACGGTGACGGTGAGAGCCGAGTGGTCCTTGAACCCGATGACCCGCGCGACCTTCTCGCGGAAGTGCACGCACACCCCGGCGCGGTTGTTGGTGCCGAACGTCAGTCCGTCGTCAACCAACGAGGCCCGCACTCCGATCGCGGTCCACCACCGGTAGTCGCGGGTGACGTGAGCATCGGCCACGTTGCCCAGGGGCGTATCGACCCGGAAGAACCCGAACCTGGCGACGAAGCGCTCGTCGTCGGTGAGCGTCACGCCGTCCCGCGAGGAACGCACGCCCGCGGCTCGCAGCAGGAGCGCGAATCTCGGGTCGATCTCATAGGGGAAGAACTCACTCAACGTGCCGTGCGCGCCGTCGCGCCAGTCATCGTCTTCCACGTGGCGATGTCGCGTTCGTCGGCCGGCCGGCCCACGCGGGTGACGGTGTCGACGTCGGCTGCATCTTCCCGCAGCGCGCCCGTGGTGCATCGCTCCCGGGGTCGGATCGCGAACGGGTCGAACTGGAAGTGGCGCATGGCGTTGCCGTGTGTGATCCGGTCGACGGTCTCCCGCGGCAGGTCGCCGAGCAGCTCCGCGGCGCGCTCCGGCGCGTGCGGCCAGCTGCTGTCGGAGTGCGGGAAGTCGGACTCCCAGCACACGTTGTCGACGTTGAACTCGTCGAGCAGCTTGATGCCCACCCGGTCGTTGATGAAGCAGCAGATGATGCGCTCGCGAAACAGCTCGCTCGGCCGCAGTCCCTGCGGCAGCTCCTGGCGCATCCAGCCGTTGTGCCGCTCGAAGGTGTGCTCCGCTCGCTGGAGGAAGTACGGGATCCAGCCGATGTCGCCCTCCGTGAGCGAGAAGCGCACGTCGGGAAAGCGGTGCCAGAAGTCGGCCCACAACAGGTCGCCCAAGGTGTAGATCGACATCGACGACGAGATGCTCATCGGTACTGGCGGGGGCGCGTCGGGGCTGGTGCTGGCTGCCTTCGACGACGAGCCGACGTGACAGCACAGCACGGTGCCGGTGTCGCTGCAGGCCGAGAACAGCGGGTCCCACGCGTCGGTGTGGATGCTCGGCATGCCGAGGGCGGCGGGGTTCTCGGAGAACGTGACCGCGTGGCAGCCCTTGCCCGCGAGACGGCGCACCTCGCGCGCCGCCTCCTCGACGTCGAACAACGGCAGGATCCCGCACGGGATGAATCGCTCCGGGTGCGCGCCGCACCACTCGTCGACGTGCCAGTCGTTGTAGGCCTTGATCATGACGAGGTTGACGTCGCGGTCGGGGCCCTCGTTCAGCACCTGCCCCGAGAACCCGGTCCAGTTGGGGAAGTTGAGCCCCGCGAGCTGACCCCCGGCGGACATGTCGCGCACGCGCTCGTCGACGTCGTAGCACCCCGGGCGCATGTCCTCGTAGCGGGTGGGGTTGACGTTGAACATCTCGGGCGGCTTGCCCGCCACCGCGTTCAGGCCCAGGTTCCGGCCCCGGAGCTTGCCGTAATACCACTGCTGCGAGCCGTCCGGCTCCTCTTCCACCCGCGGCATGTGCTCGCGGTAGCGCTCCGGCACGTGCGCATCGAACATGTCGGAGGGCTCGCAGATGTGATCGTCGACCGAGACCAGGATCAAGTCGTCCGCGTTCACCTTCCCATTGTTGCCGAAGTTCGAGGCCGACGACGCCACCGGCAGGTGATAAGGAAGGGCTGATGGCCGGGCGCACCGTCCTGCAGGTGATCACCGACACGGATCGGCGGGGCGCGCAGGTGTTCGCGACCGACCTCCACGCCGCGCTCGAGCGACGCGGGCACGACGTGCGCACGGTCGCGCTGGCCGCGGGCATCGTCGGCGGGATCGACGTGCCGGTCCTGGGCCCGGCGCGCACCCACCCGTCGACGCTGCGCGCGCTGCGCCACGATGCCCGCGCCGCCGACGTCATCGCCGCGCATGGGTCGACCACGTTGTGGATGTGCGCCGCGACTCGCCTCGTCACGCGCACGCCCTTCGTCTACCGCCAGATCAGCGACTCCTCCTTCTGGGCGCCGACCTGGAGTCGGCGGGCACGGGTGCGAGCCGGGTTGAGGCTCGCGTCGCGCGTGGTCACCCTGTGGCAAGGGTCGGCCGACGTGCTGCACAGCACCTTCGGCGTCCCGGAGACCAAGCTCCGGATCCTCCCCAACGGCGTGCCGCTCGAGCGCGCCCTCCCGGTGGACCGGACCAAAGCCGCCGATGCACGGTCGCGGCTCGGCCTCGATCCCGGCACACCGACGGTCCTGGCGATCGGCGCGCTGGTGCCGGAGAAGGGCGTCGACCTCGCGATCGAAGCGATGCGCAATCTGCCGGGCGCGCAGCTGTTGATCGTCGGCGACGGGCCCGAGCGGGCGCGGCTGGAGGTGCTCGCGGGCCACGCGGCTCCCGGTCGCGTCGTGTTCACCGGCTCGGCCGACGACCCGCGGCCCGCGTTCACCGCTGCCGACGTGGTCGCGCTGCCGAGTCGGGGCGGCGACAGCATGCCGGCGGTCCTCATCGAAGCCGGCTTGATGGGGCTCCCGGTCGTCGCCACGCCGATCCAGGGCATCGTCGAGATCGTCGAGCCGGGCACGACGGGCGAGCTCGTCGCGGTCGACTCCGTCACAGAGCTGCGCGCGGCGCTGGCGCGCACGCTCGAGGACCGCGGGCGAGCGGCGCAGCTCGGCGCCGCCGCCCGGGCACGCTGCGAGGCGCGCTTCGCCATCCACGTGGTGGCCGAGCAGTGGGAGCGCGTCCTAGAGGAGGCGCTCTCGGGTTCCCGCGGGTCGCGTGCCAGGTGACCGACGCCACGGTGCCGCTGGTTGCTGACGTGCTCGGGCGGGTCGGCCTGCCCGCCCCCGTCTCGGAGCTTGCCTCGCGTCGTTGGGACGTCGTCGTCGTGGGCGGAGGGCACAACGGGCTGACGGCCGCCGCCTACCTCGCCCGCGCGGGCCACTCCGTGCTCGTTCTCGAGCGGCGCGAGCGACTGGGCGGCGCGTGCACGCTCGAGCAGCCCTTCGACGACGAGCGCTTCCTCGTCAGCCCATGCGCGTACCTGGTCGGACTGCTCCATCCGCTGGTGATCGAGGAGCTCGACCTGGGGCGGTACGGCTACCGGACCTTCGTCGTCGATCCCACGCAGTGGACGCCGTTCCTCGACGGGTCGGCGCTGACGCAGTGGCACGACCCCATGCACACGGCCGAGGAAGTCGCCAAGCTGCGCGTCGGCCGGCGCGACGTGGAGGGCCTGCTCGCCTACGACGACGTCTTCCGGCGCATCAAGGCGCGCCTGCGCGCCGACGGTGACGTACAGCGGGACACGTGGCTCGGCGACGCGCCTGACCGGGCCGCGCTGGAGGAGTTGTTCGCCGAGGACTCCGAGGCCCTCGACGTCGTGTTCGAGTCCTCGATCGCCGAGGTCGTCGAGCACTACGTGCAGGACGAACGGCTGCGCACCGCGCTCCACGGGCAGGGGCTCGTCGGTACCTACGCCGGGCCGCGGGACCCGGGCACCGCGTGGATCCACGCCATGCACAGCCTCGGGCTCATCGGGGGCTGGAGCTACGTCGAAGGGGGCATGGGCCGGGTCTCCTTCTACCTTGCCGAAGCCGCCCGCGACGCCGGCGCGGTGCTCGCCGCGGGGTTGGAGGTAGCGGCGATCGTCCCCGGCCACGGTGTGCAGCTCGAGGCCGGTGAGACCGTCCGCGCGCGCGCCGTCGTCTCCAACGCCGATCCGAAGCGCACGCTCGCGCTGTGCGATGTCGATGTCCCGCCCGCGTTCCGCGAGCGAGTCGAGGCATGGAAGTGCGAGAGCCCGGTCGTGAAGGTGAACTGCGCGCTCTCCCGCCTGCCGCAGTTCTCGGCCGCACCCGACCGCCCGCCGCACGTGTACCGCGCGCAGGTGGAGATCGCCCGCAGCATCGACCGTACCCAGGCGGCGTACGAAGCGTCGCGTCGGGGCGAACCGGCGCCCGAGTGGTGCGAGATCTACTTCCAGACCGCCTACGACCCGAGTGTGGCGCCGCCGACGATGCACACGATGAGCGTGTTCGCCCAGTACGCGCCGTACGAGCTGGGGCGCGGGAGCTGGGACGAGCGACGCGACGAGATCGGCGACCGCGTACTGGCGGCGATCGCCCGCTTCGCACCGGATGTCGACGACTGCGTGGTCGCCCGGGAGGTCTTGGGGCCGCCCGACGTCGAGGCCCGCATCGGGCTGACCGGCGGCCACATCTTCCAGGGCGAGTGCCTGCCCCACCAGATGTGGGACCGGCGCTTTGCGCCACGCACGCCGATCTCCGGCCTCTACCTGTGCGGTGCGGCCACCCATCCGGGAGGCTCGGTCATCGGGATCAACGGCCGCAACGCCGCGATGGCTGTTCTGGCCGACGAGCTGGGTGCATGATGGGTGCATGACGTCGACGCCTCCGCGGTCGTTACGTCCCATCGAGCGGCGGGTGCTCGCGCTCCAGGAGGCGGGTTGTGCCGACGCCGAGATCGCACGCCGGTTCCGCCGCGGCCCACGGTTCATCGGCCAGGTGGCCGAGCTCGCCCGGCTCGACGGGCGCAAGGCCGGCGACGGCCGGGGCGCTCTGCTGCGCCCGATCGAGCGGCGCATCCTCGACCTCCGCCAGCGTGGGCTCGGCTTCGAGGAGCTCGCTCGCCGGTTCCGGCGCTCGCCGCAGAACCTGTCGATGATCGAGCGGGTGGCGCGCTACAAGCTGCGGCGCGCCAGCCGCGACGTCTAGACCGCGACCGGCAGCGGGACGTCGGATCCGACCGGTTCGCCGCTGCGATCGACGCCGCACAGTCGCCGCCACCCCCACGGCACCCGTCCGCGCCGCAGGACGCCGGTGGCGAGAAGGTCGGCGAGGATGTTGCGCGTCGCCGCGTGGCGAACCGCGACGCGCTCGGCCGTTCGGTTGACCGCGCGCCACGTCTTCCACCCGGGCAGCCCGACCGCGGCGTAGACGCCGGGGTGCACGAACATCTCGAACAGCCCGCGGATCACGAGCGGCGCGACGAAGCGGATCTGCAGCCGCTCGAAGCGTCCGGCATGGGCGAAGAGCTCGGGCATCGTCGCCCGGGCGAAGGAGAGGTGCCGCGACTCCTCCTGGCGGTGGTACCGGTTGACCGCGGCGACCAGCGGATCGGTGTCGGGATGCTCGGCCGCCATCTTCTGGAGCAGATCGGGGATCTCCTCCCCGGCCAGCACCAGCACCATGAGGAGCGCCGGCATCGAGAGATAGCGGCGGACCTGGAACTGGATGACGCGCTCGACGACGGTCCCTGCGATCGGGTTGCGCCCGCGCGGCTCGAGCTGCTCGACGAGCCGGATGAACGCGCGCTGGTGGCGCGTCTCCTCGGCGATCTCGTGGAGCATGTAGGTGATGCGCGGGTCGCGGACATCTGGCGCGTCGGCGATCTGCAGCGCGAAGCCGGAATTGAGGATCGCCTCGAAGCGGATGCCCATCTGCAGCATCGCCGCGACCTCCTCGCGCGAGAGGCGCGCCCTGGTGGCGTTGTCGAGCTCGAGGTCGAGGCCGCGTGTCGTCAGGAGCTCGTCGCCGATCACCTGGCCGGTCCCGAGCGAGGACCAATCGAAGAGCTCCTCGGGTTCGAGCACCCGCCGCACCGACGCGGTCGAGAGCCGGGCGATCCGCTCGTCAGGCTCGAGGGCAGTCGTGGACACCACCCCATGGTCGCGTCACAGAAATGAAGAGTCAAGCGATTCATTCATATCGTAGGAAATGCTGCCCTGACCAGGTACGATGCCCGCCATGGCCATCGACTCCACCGTGCCCGGGACGGTTGCGCCGGGAAAGGGCGAGCGGACCCGCGGACGCCTGCTCGAGATCGCGATCCAACGGTTCGCTGCCGACGGGTTCCGGCGCACGTCGGTGTCCGACATCGCCCGCGAGGCGGGGCTCACGCCCGCAGCCGTCTACGCCTACTTCGCCGGGAAGGAGGCGTTCTTCCAGGCGGCGGTCGACGCCGACGCCTCGGCGCTGATCGACGAGGCCCGCACCGGCGTGGGCCTCGAGGGCTTCAGCCTCGACAACCTTGTGGTCTTCCTCGCCGCGCTGCGCGAGCGCGTCGACGACCATCCGCTGGCCCGCCGCGTCCTGGCCGGGCTCGAGCCCGAGGTCGCCGGTCGCCTGCTCACGATCCCGTCGCTGCTCGGGTTCACCGCGCTCCTGGCCGAGCTGCTGGCCGACGCGCAGGCGACGGGCGCGGTCCGGAGCGGGGTGGACCCGGCCGAGCTCGCGATCGGGCTGGAGACGATCGTGCTGAGCCTGCTGATGGCCGAGCTCCAGACCGGGCTCAACGTCGAGCCCGAGCGCCAGGCCGGCGTGCTCGCGGTGCTCGACTCCGCGCTGCGGCCGTAGGCGCGCTCACAGGTCGGCGACCAGCTCTCGTACCTCGGCCAGTCGTTCGATCGACGCAAGCACCTCGCCCTGGTCCTCGGCAAGATGGCGCACGATGACGTCGGTGTAGCCCATTGCCCCGAGCCCCGCGAACGCCTCGGCCACCTGCTCGGGGCTGCCGGAGACGCAGGCCGAGGGGTCAAAGCCGCGGTAGCCGCCCTCCACGATCGGTCGCGCGATCCGCTCCGCGTCGCCCGCGTCGGCACCGACGTGGATGTCGCGGCGGATCGCCACCGCGGTCGGCGCACGCCCGTGCGCGGCACAGCGCTCGAGATAGGTGTCGACCACGGCCTGGGCTTGGGGCGGCGTCAGATCGGCGTTGGCGAGAAAGCCGTCCCCGAGGCGGGCCGCCCGGTCGACGGCGCGCGCCGCCGTCCCGCCGATCCACACGTCGACCGGCTCGGGCGGAATCGGCGAGATCCGGGCGTCGCGCAGCGGATAGGGCCCGCCCGGAGTGGTCACGGTCTCGCCTGCGAGCAGGCGGCGCACGATGTCGAGCCCGGCCTCGAACAACACCGCCCGATCCCCGAGCTCGACGCCCATCCCCGCGAACTGGGGCGCGCCGCCGCCGACGGCGCACGGCAGGATCGTTCGCCCCGGCGCCAGCGTGCTGAGCGTGCCCACCTGCTCGGCGACCAGCACCGGATGCCACAGCGGGAGCAGGAACAGCGCCCCGAACGACCCGACGCCCCACTCCGCCAGCAGCCGGCCCAGGAGCGGGGTGTTCTGGTAGTAGGGCACCGGCGTGACGTGGTGATCGCCGACCAGCAGGAAGTGGAGCCCCGCCTCCCGTGAGGCTGCCGCCCGCTCGATGACCCACCGGGCGCCGAGGCGGACGTCCTCGACGAAGTAGCTCGTCCGCAGCGAGACGCCCACGCGCATCGGGCGCCACCGTAGCGGCGGTCCATTGGCGCCGCACCGATTCCGGGTCGTCCGGTTTGGCGGGGTTCTTCGGATACTCCGGGGAATGCGACCGAAGTCACAACGCTGTGATTTCAACGTTTGCGAGCGCAACGGTTCCTGGACGCGAGCACCGGGTAGGTAGCCTCGAAGGCGGAATCTCCGGGATCGCGGCACTTACAGCGATTTAGGACATTCCTTCCCCTACCAACCGGTTGGTGGCCGCGCGCGGTCGCGCCGGTGATCCCCCCGAAAGGAGCCACCATGCAGATCAGGCGAATCAAGACTGCGATGGTCCCGGCGGTCGCCGTCACGGCGCTGGCGCTGGGTGCTTCGCAGTTCGCCTCCCCCGACGCCGCGGCCACCTCCGAGCGCCTCGACGAACTGAGTGCGAAGCGGCCGGCCGCCGCTTCCCAACTCGCCAATGAGGCTCCATACGGACTGGCGCAGGCGGTCAACGAGACCGCGGTGGGCGCGGTGGTGGTCGAGGCGGTGCAGCGCGCCAACCTCGAGCTCCTTGCCGCCGAGCTCGCCCGCCAGGCCGAGGAGCAGGAGGCCGCGGCCAGCGGTTCTGGCTCAAGGCGCCGCGGCTACGCCGGCGGGGCGGGCACCTCCGCCTCCGGTCGCGGCTCCAACGGCGGCTTTCTGGAGTGCACGAAGGGCATCGAGTCCGGCGGCGACTACGGCGCCGTGAGCCCGGGCGGCGCCTACCGCGGTGCGTACCAGTTCCTGCCGTCGACGTGGAACAACACCGCCGCCGCGGCCGGCCGCAGCGACCTCGTCGGGGTCGACCCCGCGCAGGCCGCGCCGTCCGATCAGGACGCGATGGCGTCGCAGCTGTACTCGACGGCCGGATCCGCGCCGTGGGGCGGACGCTGCGGCTGACGGATCAGCACCTCCAGAAGGCGACACGAAGCAGTCCCCGGCGAGATGCCGGGGACTGCTTCTGTTGGATCGGAAACGGTTGCCTGCTCTCGGGCCGGCCGATCCGCAGCTCGCGCACGGGTACCGTGAGCCGATCGAGCGCTCGGTGTCGCCCCCGTCCGACCTCGAGCTCTTCGCGTTCAGCGAACGAGCACCGTGGATCGTGGTGCCCGACCAACTGTCGTGGCGAACGGGCCTGGTGGCGGAGCGGGCGCGGACCCGAGCCGAGGTGCCCCGCCTGCTGCGTCCCGGCCGGCTCCCGCCGCTCCCGCGTCTCGCGCGCGTCCTCTCCCTGGTCGGACCGGCCCTGGGCCTCTGGTACCTGCGCGAGCGAGGCAGCGAGCGGTCCCGGCCCGGGCTGTCGTGCCGGCTGCGGCGCGCCTTCGAGCGACTGGGGTCGTCGTACGTGAAGCTCGGCCAGATCATCTCGGGTGGGGAGGGGCTGTTCCCCGAAGAGCTCGTC
>JAPSGP010000358.1 GCA_031177445.1 Acidimicrobiia bacterium | reverse complement strand
CGGGCTCACCGTCGAGGTTCAGCGTGGATCGCGGACCCAGTCGGCCATCGAGACGAGGTGATCATGAGACGACCTGCGAAGAAACAGAGAAGCTGGAAGAAGGTCGCTGCAGCGGGAGTCGGCGTCGCCGCCCTCGGGCTCGCGGCGTGCAATCCGCATCCGGCCGGCTTCGGAAACTCCAACTCGAGCTCGAATCAGAGCAGCAACTCGTCGAGCAACTCGAGCAGCAATTCGTCGAGTAACTCGAGCTCGAACTCGAGCAGCAACTTTTCGAGCAACTCCTCGCGCTGACGGGAGGGTGTGCGTTCCCGCGATGATCTTCCCGGACGGGGCGGAGATGGCCCCGGCCCGGGGAGGTCGTGCGCGGGGGCGCACCATTCCATGGCGTAGGTCTGTTCGAAAATCTCATCCAGACGGGAGGACGTGTCGATGTTCCGCCGGCGACCAGCCATCGAGTTTCTGTGTCGGGCCGAGGACAAGGGTGTCATCGCCGAGCCCATTCCGGCGAGAAGTTGCTTGCCGGACTGGTTCCGAACCCTGCCCGGCACGGATGCGACCGCCTGCCTGCTGCTCAGCGGGCGGGCTCGATCCCCTTCCCCTTTGCCCACTCCGCGAGCCGCTCGTAGGCCTCGGGCTCGCCCATCGGGCCTTCGTCGAGGCGAAGCTCGAGCAGGTACTCGAGCGCCTCGCCGACCAGCGGGCTGGGTTCGATGCCGAGGAACGCCATCACCTGGCGGCCGTCGAGCGGCGGCCGGATGCGATCGAGCTCCTCTTGCTCCCGCAGCCGTTCGATCCTGCGTTCGAGCTCGTCCATCCTCCGGTTGAGCGCCCGGGCCTTGGCCTGGTTGCGCGTGGTGCAGTCACAGCGGACGAGGTGGTTGAGGTCGTCGAGCAGCGGCCCGGCGTCTCGCGCATAGCGGCGCACCGCACGATCGGTCCACCCCATCGCGTACGTGTGGATGCGGAGGTGGAGATAGATGAGCTTGACGACGTCCTCGACGAGGTCGTTCGGGAACCGCAGCGCCCGCAGCCGCTCCTCGGCCATGCGCGCGCCGACGACCTCGTGGTGGTGGAAGTTCACGCCGCCGGGACCGAACGATCGCGTCTTCGGCTTGCCGATGTCGTGGAGGAGCGCGGCGAGTCGCACCCGCAGCTCCGGTCGTGTGTTCCGCACGACCGCGATGGTGTGCGCGAGCACGTCCTTGTGCCGGTGCACCGGATCCTGTTCCAGGCGCATGGCGTTGAGCTCGGGCAGGAACTCGTCGGACAGCCCGGTGCGGGTCAGGAGCCAGAGCCCCGACGACGGGTCGGCGACGACCAGGAGCTTCGACAGCTCGTCGCGAATCCGCTCGGCGCTGACGATCTCGAGCCGGCCGCGGTGCTCCTCGATCGCGCCGACGAGCTCGGGCACCGGTTCCAGGCCCAGCCCGGCGACGAACCGTGCGGCCCGCAGCATCCGCAGCGGGTCGTCGAGGAACGAGACCGCGGGCTCGAGCGGGGTGCGGAGCCGGCGGGCGGCGAGGTCGACGGCGCCGTCGAACGGATCGACCAGCCGCGGGTCCGGGAGCGCGAGCGCCATCGCGTTGATCGTGAAATCGCGCCTCGACAGATCGGTCTCGAGGTCGTCGGCGAACGTGACCGACGGCTTACGGCTCTCCGGGTGGTACACGTCGGCGCGGAACGTCGTGATCTCGAACCGGGCGCCGTCGATCTCGCAGCCGACGGTGCCGAACTGCTTCCCCTGCAGCCACACGTGGTCGGCCCAGTCGCGCACGATCCGCTCCACGTCGGCAGGTCGGGCGTCGGTGGCGACGTCGAAGTCCTCGTGCGGCAGGTCGAGCAGAGCGTCCCGGACCGTCCCGCCGACCAGGTAGCACTCGTGCCCGGCCGCGACGAACCGCTCCGCCAGCTTGCGCACAGGCGCGCGAGCGTCGAGGAGAGGCCGCAGCCGCGGCGGGATCTCGGTCACCCGGTCATTCTCGTCGCCCCGTCGACCATCCGCGGCTCCGATTCGCGCTTTCGTTACCGTCACTGCATGCACGGGGTATGCGGGCGACCCGGGTGCGACGAGCCCGCGTCGGCCACATTCGGATTCGACGGGGCGCGCGCGGTCGTCTGGCTGCATCCGCTGGACGAGCCCGAAGGCGCGGGATGGCTGTGCACCCGGCATGCCGATGCGCTCGTCGTCCCCCGGGGCTGGACGCTCCACGATCGCCGGAAGTCGCCCCGCCGGCGAGCCTCCGTCCCCCGCACCGCCACGCCCCGCACCATCGCACCGCTCGCGACCACGCCGCGAGCCGCCACTCCCACCCGACCCCGTCCGGAACGACGCCGGCAACCGGCGCCTGCGGTCGCGGCGCCTGCGGTCGCGCCACCGGCAGCCGCGCCACCAGCGCCCGCGGCGGCGCCGACGCTGCCGTTCCCGGAGCGCCCGGCCCGGACGGTGCGGCCGCCGGCATGGGCGAAGCGGGTCGATCCCGACGACGCCATCGACGCGCTGCTCGATGCCGGGACACCTCTTCTCTCGCGCGCCTTCCGCAACGCGCGCTGATCTTCGCCGCGGTCGGCGGCGGCTACGGGTGGTCGGGGACGCGAACGACAACCGAGCCCGCGCCCTCGCTTGTCGTGACCAGCGCGGCGCCGTCTCGCTCGTACGTGATCGCCTCGCCCTGCGGCATCGGCGGGAGCGCGATGGTGCGGGGCTCGGCCGCGAACGCGCCGGCGACGTCGTCGCCCGGGATCGGCCACTCGAACGCCGATTGGTAGTTCCGCAGCGCAAGGCGGCTGCCGTCCGGGTCGATGTCGCCCGCGGTCACGCTCGCCATGTCGGGAATGCCGGCGACGCGTCGCAGGACGTTGGCACGTTTGGCTCGGAGCTCCGCCGGCGCCGCGTACAAGTCCGCCTCCTCCCCGCCCCCAACCTTGCTGACGATGAACAGGCGGCCGGTGCGCGGGTGGACGAGCAGCGCTTCGGCGTCGTGAGGGCCGTCTTCGTAGGTGAGGTCGAAGCGGGTTGCAGGCACGAGCCGCTGGCGCGCCGATGGGCACTCGTCCGGAGTCGTGCGCACTCTGGGCTCGTCGACGCGGTAGACGCTGATCCTCGGGCGTGCCCTCGCGTTGTCGCCGATGTCGCCGAACCACAACGCGGGCTCGCTGTCGGGGCTCGGGCCGCGCGCCATGTCCTCCCAGTCGAACGCGATGATGCCGGTGTCCTCGAAGTCGAAGATCGCGAGCGTGCAGCCGGCGTCATCGAGGGCCAAGAACCCGGGCATCGTCGCCGCTGTCGTTGTGGGTGAAGAACAGTCCGTCGCGCCTGGAGCTCGACGCCACGCCGCTCGACTCACCGATCTGCGGGTCGCGCAGGCGGAAGTACTCGACCGGCTCGTGGTACGCGCCCGCCACCGGCACGAGTGCGACAGCCGTGGCGACGACGGCGGCGGCAAGGGCGACGGTGACCGCGATGCGGCTACCCAAGGCGGGCGCGGCGGGCGTCGATCATCGCCTCGACGAGCGTGCGGCCGGGGCCGCCCGCGGTCGGCGGCTCGTCGGCGCCGACACCCTCGCCCACGAGCGCAGTGATGGTCG
>JAPSGP010000097.1 GCA_031177445.1 Acidimicrobiia bacterium | reverse complement strand
TGACTCCAGCGCGCGCGTGAGGTCGTCCCCAGGCACGCCGGAAGCCTACGGCCGTTTCGAGCCGCAGCTCAGGTGCTCTGCGGGAGGCACGTACGATCCCGTTTGCATGGTGCGGGTGCTGAACATGATGGGGGACAAGGTCTCGGCGGCGGTGACCACCGCGCTGCCGGAGGCCGACGTGATCGAGCTGCCGTACCACGAAGTGCCGTCGGCGGACGTTCAGGGCGAAGTGCTGTTCGCGGCTTGGCACGGCTCGCCCGTGTTCGACCACCTCGACGCACTCGGTGTCGACTGGATGCACATCCCGGGCACCGGGATCGACGGCTGGCCGCGGGAGATCCTGGAGGGACGCACCGTCACCTGCTCTCGTGGAGCGAGCGCGATCCCGATCGCGGAATTCGTGCTCGCGTCGATGCTTGCGTTCGAGAAGCGCATTCCCGAGGTCTGGCGGTCGGAGCCGCCCGAGCACTGGAACGTCGCCCGGCTGGGAGAGCTGGCGGGCAAGACGCTCGGCGTGGTCGGGTTCGGAGGCATCGGGCAGGCGGTGGCGCGGCGAGCCCTCGCGTTCGACATGCGGGTGCGCGCACTCCGCCGGCGGGCCGGCGCCGGAAGCCCGGTCGAGCGCGTCGAGCTCGCATCGGATCTCGACGACTTGCTGGCCTCGGCCGATCACGTCGTGCTGGCCGCGCCCGCCACCCCGGCGACGCAGCACCTCATCGACGAGCGCGCGCTCACGAAGGTGAAGCCGGGCGTGCATCTCGTGAACATCGCCCGCGGCTCGCTCGTCGACCAGGACGCGCTCCGGATCGCGCTCGACGACGGGCGGGTGGCGGTGGCATCGCTCGACACGGTCGATCCGGAACCGCTCCCAGCCGAGCACTGGCTGTACTCGCACCCGCAGGTCCGGCTCACGGCGCACGTGTCCTGGAGCTCGCCGGTCGCGTTCGACCGGGTCATCGAGGTGTTCATGACCAACCTGCACCACTACGTCGCCGGCGAGCCGCTCGAAGGTGTGATCGACGTCGACGAGGGTTACTGACCGGTGGGCGGGCTCGGTGCGGCGGTGATCGGCACGGGATTCGGGTGCCGGGTGCAGGTGCCGGCGCTGCGGGCCGCCGGCTTCGAGGTGCTCGCGCTCGTCGGCCGCGACGCTGATCGGACCGCCCGGCGAGCCGAACGGCTCGGCATCGAGCGTGCGCTCACCACCGTCGACGAAGCGCTCGCCGAAGGCGACGTCACCGCGGTGACGATCGCAACGCCGCCATCCACGCACGCTCCCCTTGCCATCGCCGCGGCACGGGCCGGCAAGCACGTGGTGTGCGAGAAGCCGTTTGCCCTCACCACCGGGGAGGCAACGCGGATGCTGCGGGCGGCCGAGGATGCCGGCATCGTGCACCTCGTCGGCCACGAGTTCCGCTGGGCGACCGACCGCGCCACCGCCGGCCGTGCGATCGCCGAGGGCCGGATCGGCGAGCCCCGGCTCGCCACGTTCGTCGGCGCGAGCCCGCTGGTCGCCGACCCCGAGATGGTCATGCCGCCGTGGTGGTTCGACGAGACCGCCGGGGGCGGATGGCTCGGTGCGTCAGGCTCGCACGCGGTCGACCAGGTCCGAGTGTGGCTGGGGGAGTTCGCGTCGGTGAGCGCCGATCTCGCGATTGTGTCGGCGCGATCAGGAGTGGCCGACGACACCTTCTCCGTCCGATTCCGGCTTCGATCGGGTGTGGTCGGGATCCTCCAGCAAACCGGAGGGGCATGGGGCGCGCGCGCCGACATGACGAGAGTCGCGGGCTCGACCGGCACGCTCCGGGTCCATCGCGGCTCGGTGCTGGTCGCCGACCGCGACGGCGAGCACGAGCTCCCGGTCCCCGACGATCTCGCGCTCCCCGTACTCCCCGAGAGCGACGATCCTCGCCACCGCTTCACTCACCTCGAGCTCGGTCCGTACACGCGACTCTGCGAGGCGTTGCGAACGGGGATAGAGACCGGATTCCCGTCGAGCGCGGTCCCGGTGCCGACGTTCGCCGACGGGGTTGCCGGCATGCGTGTGCTCGACGCCATCCGGGAGTCGGCGGCGCACGGCGGCGAGGTGGTGCACCTTGCTCACTAGCAGCTGGCTCACCAGGAGTTGCCGTAGCGCTCCCGATGGGCCTTCTCCCTGACGGGCGTGCGCCGCGGCGGGCCGAGCGGCCTGGCGGGCCAGCCCAAGGGGACAACGGCCACCGCTCGCACGTGGTCCGGGAGCGAGACCAGCTCCCGCAACGCGCCGTCGAGCACCGTGGGCAGCGTCGTGAGCGCCGAGCCGAGCCGGAGTGCGTTCGCGGCAAGCAACAGGTTCTGGACCGCGGGGTAGATCGAGGCGTCGAGGACGGCGTCGTTGCAGTGCGTTCGATCACCACCGACCACGACGAGCACGGGTGCGCCGCTGACGCCGCCAGTGGCGCCGCGATCGACGTCGGCGAACATCGCGGGCGAGAGCCGGGATCGGGCGTACTCGCGGGCACCGCTGTCCCATGCCCTCGTCGTCAGCTCGCCCAGCGCGCTCCGCACCGCGGGATCGCGCACGACGACGAACACCCACGGCTGGGTGTTCTCGGCGCTCGGCGCGTATGTCGCGGCCTCGAGCACGCGTTCGATGATGTCGTCTGAGACAGGCCGATCCGAGAACACGCGGTGGGCGCGCAGCGACCGCACGATGTCGAAGAAGTCGCGTGGTTCGGTCACAGAACGAGTGTGACTTACTTCCCACGGCGGCGGTCGGCAAAGCCGCCGCCGCCGTCTTTGTCGGCTCGCTTGCGCTCGCCGACCCGGCGGAACGAGTTCACGTACCAGATCTCGAGCTCGGGGGTCGTGGCCCAGCGCTTCCACGCCGCGCTCCCGGGCTCGCCGATGAGCTCGGCCACCTTCGGTGCCATGGCCTTGAAGGCCGGCTCGGGATCGTCGGTGTCGAGCTCGTAGAAATGGAGGAAACGTGGGTCGCCACCGGAGGCGTTCTCGTACGGCGTGATCATCGTGAAGCCGGGGACGCCCGCTTCGGCGATGTGGCGGATGTGGACGAAGTCGGCCCAGTCCCGGAGGGCCGTGGCCTGTTCGGGCCGCCGCGGGCTGATCAGCACGAGTGACAGGCCGAGCGTGGGCTTGCCCGTGAGCCGTCCCTGCGCCGGGCGGGGGAAGCGACGGAAGTGATAGCCCGTCACCTCGAGCTGCGGCGAGGGGGGATCGAAGCCGTCGTCGACCTCGTACACCCCGAGGAGCGAGAACTCCTCGAGCACGCGGGGCAGATCGTCGCGCCCGAGGCAGACGTTCTCCCACCACGTCGCTCGCTCGACCCCCGGTCGTCGTGACACCTCGGCGACCCGGGTCTCCGCGTAGCGTTCGGGTGACCAGTTCGTGGTCTCCAGGTACAGACCGGACGTGAGACGGTCTTCCACCTGCGGCATCCTAAATGCGACTGTCGTTGGAAGTGCGAGGGGGTCGATGGCTTCGCCGGCGAGCGGGAGCGTGATCACTCGAACCGACGCCAGCGCTCACGCCCGGCTGCGAGCGGTCCCGATCGCCGACGTCACCTTGCACGAGGGCCTGTTGCAGCAGCGGGTCGCCGCCGCCCGCCGGTACGGGATCCCTCGTCTGCTCGATCGTCTGGAGGATCGAGGCGCGATCGCCAACTTCTTGATCGGTCGCCCCGGCCACGCCGACCTGGTGCGCCGCGGCTACTGGTTCTCCGACTCCGACGTGTACAAGTGGGCGGAGGCCGCGGCCTGGGCGCTGGCAGGCCACGAGGACGCGTCGCTGGGCGAGCAGCTCGATCGCGTCGTGGGCATCATGGTCGCGTCCCAGAAGGGCGACGGGTACCTCAACACCAACTTCTCCGGGGAGCAGCGGCTGCGCGACCTCGGATGGTCGCACGAGCTGTACTGCGCCGGCCACCTGTTCCAGGCCGCGATCGCGTGTGCGCGGTCGATCGGGGACGAGCGCCTCCTGGGCGCGGCGACGCGCTTTGCCGACCTCATCGCCACTCGGCTGGCAGGTCGCACCGACACCGACACGCACCCGGGCATCGAGATGGCACTGGTCGAACTGGCGCGGGAGACCGGCGAGGAGCGGTATCGCGAGCTCGCGTCCGATCTGTCGGCGCGCGTGGATCTCGGCGAGACGCCGCACCTGTGGGGGCACGCCGTGCGCTCGCTGTACTTCGCGTCCGGATTGACCGACCTCGTGACGGATACCGGGGACACGGCCCGAGCGTCGGCGGTCGATGCCCTGTGGGAGAGCATGATCGCGGAGAAGTCGTATGTTACCGGCGCCGTCGGTGGCCGCTGGATCGGAGAGTCCTTCGGTCGGCCGTTCGAGCTCCCGAACGAGTCGTCGTACGCGGAGACGTGCGCGGCGATCGGGGTCGCGATGTGGGCCTGGCGGCAGCTGCTGCGGACCGGCGACGCCAGCTACGCCGACCATCTCGAACACGTGCTCCACAACGCGGTGCTGGCCGGGGTGTCCCTCGAGGGCGACGAGTGGTTCTACGCCAACCCGCTCGGCTTCGCCGCCCTGGAGGAACACGATCCCTGGGGTGCAGACCGGTTCGCCGAGGACATGGCGGGGCCGTTCCCGCTGCGCCGTCGACGGTGGCGCGATGTCGCGTGTTGCCCTACGAACGCGGTCCGCATGCTGGCCTCGCTCCCGGGCTACGTCTATGCCGTCGACCGCGACGCCAACGACCTCTGGATCAATCTCTTCACCGCGTCGACCGTCGAGCACGCCGGCTGGCGCGTCACGCAGCGGACCGAGTACCCGTGGGACGGTCGCGTCGAGATCGTCGTCGACGCTGCGCCGCGCGGGCGGCGCGCGCTCGTGGTGCGCATCCCGGGATGGTGCGACGCGCACGTTTCCGGCGAGCACGGCGACGCCGAGCAGCTCGTTCCCGGCACGTATTCGGTCGTGCGCCGGACTTGGAAGCGGGGCGACAAGGTCGTACTGGGGCTGCGGATGGAGCCGCGCGCCATCGCGTGCAACCCCCGGGTGGCCGAGAACCGAGGCGCGATCGCGCTGCACCGCGGACCGATCGTCTACTGCTTCGAAGGGGTCGACAACCCGGGAGTCGACGTGCTCGCCGTTGCCGTCGACCCGGCAACGTTCCGTGCCGTCCGCCGACCCGACCTCCTCGATGGGGTGGTCGCACTCGACGGGGAAGGGTCCCAACCGGCCGACGGCGGAGGGCCGCTGTACCGGCCGGTCGGCGCGGCCCTGCCCGAACAGGTGCCGGCGGCGGTGACCGCGATCCCGTACTTCGCCTGGGCCAACCGCGGGCTCCACCCCATGACCGTCTGGGCTCGCCAACGCGTAAGGTGACACGAGTGTCAGCTACGGCGGGAACGGGCCGATGAGCCGCAAGGACGCGCCCGCCGCCGGGCAGGCACCGCTACCGGCGGCCGACGCTGCCGCCCTCCTGCGGCGCAACGCCCAGGAGCCGGACATCCGTGACCGTCCCGCGATCCGGTTCGGCGACCGCGTGTGGACCCACGGCGAGTTCATCGTCGAAGCGCAGCGCTGGGCCCAGCTGTTCCTCGCCCACCGTGAGCCGGGCGCGCCTCCGCACGTGGGCGTGCTGCTCGACAACACTCCCGACTACCTGTTCGCGCTCGGCGGCGCCGCCCTGTCCGGGTCGGCCGTCGCGGGGATCAATCCCACCCGCCGGGGCGAGCAACTCGTCCGCGACATCTCGCACACGCACGTCGGGCTGCTCGTGACCGAGCCCCGGCACCAGGCGCTGCTCGAGCCGATCCTCGACCAGCTTCCGGTGCCCCAGGACCGAATCCTCGTCAGCACCCTCTTCGCCGAGCCCGATGACCCGGAGCCCGGCACGGGCAAGCCGCTCGAGGACGCGCTCGCCGCCGTTGCCGGTGCCGACCCCGGGATCGAGCCCGGTCCCGACACGCTGTGGTGCCTCATCTTCACCTCGGGGACCTCCGACGCGCCGAAGGCGGTGATCTGCAGCCAGCGGCGGATGCTGGTCACGGGCAACCGGATGAGCATGATGCTCGACGTCGGCCCCGACGACGTCGGCTACGTGTGCATGCCGCTCTTTCACTCGAACGCACTCATGGTTGGGTGGGCCCCGTCGGTCGTCCACGGTGCGTCGGTCGGGTTGGCGCGCCGCTTCAGCGCCTCACGCTGGCTCGCCGATGTGCGGCGGTACGGCGCCACGTACTTCAACTACACCGGGAAGCCGCTCGCCTATCTGCTGGCGACGCCGGAGCGACCGGACGACCACGAGAACCCGCTGCGGGTCGCCTATGGCAACGAGGGTTCGCCCGAGGTGGTGGAAGCATTCGGACGTCGCTTCGGGGTCGAGGTGATCGATGCCTACGGCGCGACCGAAGGGGGCGTCGCGGTCGACCGTGACGCCGAAGAGCGTGCCGGCGCGCTGGGCAAGGTCGGTCCCAACATCAAGATCGTGAACGAGGACGGCAACGAGCTGCCCCGGGCCCGGTTCGATGCGCATGGACGGCTCCTGAACCCCGACGAGTGCGTCGGCGAGATGGTGAACGTCGAGGGAGCCGGCCCGTTCGAGGGCTACTACGACAACCCCGAGGCCAACGAGCGCACCTTGCGGTTCGGCTGGTACTGGACCGGAGACCTCGGCTACCTCGACGACGACAACTACCTGTACTTCGCCGGGCGCAACGCCGACTGGCTGCGCGTCGACGGCGAGAACTTTCCTGCGGCCCCGATCGAGGCCGCGCTCGCCTCGCATCCCGAAGTCGTGCTGGCCACCGTGTACGGCGTCCCCGACGATCAGGCGGGCGACCAGGTGATGGCCGGCCTCGTGCTCCGAGAGCACGCGGAGCTCGACCCCGCCCGGTTCGCGAGCTGGGTCGACGACCAGTCGGGAATCGCCCCGAAGTGGCGCCCTCGGTACGTGCGAATCCTGCGCGAGCCGCCGACGACCGGGACGAACAAGATCATCAAACGCGTGCTCGTCCAGGCCAAGTGGCGCTCCGACCTCGTTGCCGGCGATCCCGTGTACGTGCGCTCGCGCGGTGAGCCGGCCTACCGGCGCTTCACCCGTCCCGACGAGGAGGCGCTGCACGAGTCGTTCGTGAGGTACCGGCGCGAGCGCTTCTGGGACCTGTGAACTGGGCGCTCCCGCTCGGCGAGCGCATCCTCGGCCTTCCGCGTGGATAGCGTTGCGGCATGCCCGCGGCGGTGACGGTTGTCGGTCTCGATCACATCGTGCTGTGCACCCCCGACGTCGAGCGGGCGCTCGCCTGGTATTGCACCGAGCTCGGGCTGGAAGGAGTGCGCGTCGACGAGTGGCGGCGCGGCGAGATCCTGTTCCCTTCGGTGCGGATCGACTCGACGACGATCATCGACCTTCTCGAAAGTGAACGGACGGGGAAGAATGTCGATCACCTTTGTGTCGTCGTCGCGCCCACTGATCTGGCGGCCCTCGTGGACTCCGGGCGCTTCGATGTGGTCGGTGGGCCCAGCCGACTGTTCGGTGCCCAGGGCGAGGGCGAAGGAATCTACGTGCGCGATCCCGACGGCAACGTCGTCGAGCTGCGGCATTACGGCTGATTACCCGCACCCGATTTTCGACTTTCGATGCGGCCAGGCGCGGCTGCTAGGTTCACGCCCGGCGGGTCAACTCCAGTACGGCGTTGCTCGCGAGCCCAGCAAGAAGGCGACCTGGAACGAACAGGCACCGAGCACACGCAAGGAGCGACCCGTTGGCAACCGGCACTGTGAAGTGGTTCAACGCCGAGAAGGGCTACGGCTTCATCTCCCGTGAAGATGGCCCCGATGTCTTCGTCCACTACTCGGCGATCCAGATGACTGGCTACCGTTCGCTCGAAGAGGGCCAGGCGGTCGAGTTCGACGTCGGCCCGGGGAAGAAGGGCGAGGAAGCTCAGAACGTCCGCATCGTCTGAACCATCGTCTGACGCACGGTCGCACGGGTCACACCTGCCTGCTCATTCGCGGTTCCCGATCCACAGCGTGAACCGCGTGACGGGTAGGTAGCCCATCGCTGCGTAGACCGGGCGCCCGTCGTCGCTCGCGATCAGCAACGCGGGCTTCGACGGGTCGGCGAGGGTGGCGCGCCATGTGAGCGCTTCTCCGTAGCCGCGCCGGCGGAACTCGGGGCGAGTCGAGACCCATTCGACGTGCTGGAGACGGTCGTCGACGACTCCACCCGCGGTCGCCACCGGCTCGTCGTCGACGAACCCGACCCACATGCGCCACCCGGGGACGTCGAGCCATCCCGGCTCGACGAGCTCGCCCTCGCCGACGTCGGAGATCGGGAAGCCCTCGACGAGCGCACGGTCGAACGCCAGTCGCCCGGCATCGTCGGAGACCTCCTCGATCCGCAGGCCGGAAGGGGTCGCGGGCGCGTCGCCACCCGGCGGCCGCAACATCATCGGCGGGTGACCGGCGAGGTCGAAGCCCGAAGTCGCGAAGTCGGGCGTCGGCCAGGGGCTGAACAGCGCGTACTGCCCGCCACTCGCGTCGGCATAGAAACCCTTCACCCGCGCGATGAAGTCGTCGACCCCGCCGGTGATCGGCTGCAGCA
>JAPSGP010000357.1 GCA_031177445.1 Acidimicrobiia bacterium | reverse complement strand
CGGCGGCGGTGCTCGACGAGCTATCTTCCGCTTCGCCGAATGAGCTCGTCGTTCGAGGACACTGCCGCACCGGTCACCCGATGCCGAGCGGCGTGCACTCGATGCGGTCGAACTGCGTTGGCGCCGTTCGAGACAGCCGATGGCGTGCGGCTCGCCGGGGCGTCATGGTTGGTCACGGCGAGCGGTGGCCGGTTCGCGGGCACCCCGACCACGCGCTGACCGATGCGGGTGCTCGGCCATCACACCGGCAGCGATCAACCGCTGGGAGCGAAGAGCTCGATGTCGTTGCCGTCGGGGTCGTCGACCATGGCGTAGCGCTGACCCCAGAACGCGTCCCAAGGCGCTCTGTGGCCCGAGTACCCGGCCGCCACGAGCTCCTCGTACGCGGCGTCCACCTCCGCCGGGGTGTCGAACCGGAACGACAGCGCGATGCGATGCCCGCCGTTCGGTGGCTGCCAATCGGGGTCGAAGGAACGGATCGTGTCCACGGTGTCCCAGGCGAGGCGCAGGCCGCCCGGGAGGGGGGCGTCGACATGCGGCTGCTGATCGGCATCGGGTGGCAGGTCGAGGCCGAGCCTGCGATAGAACGCCAGTGACCGAGCCATGTCGTCGACGACGATTCCGATCTGTTCGAGTTGGGTCTGCATGGTGATGGTCTCCTCGTGATGCTCGCTGCTTCGTTCGTATACGACGAGCATGACGGAGGGCGGGCGGAGGGTCTTGAACGAATCGGACCTTGGCGTGCTACGGCCGACTGGTCCGCCCGAGGGAAGTTCTCAGTGCAGTCGACCGAGTCGCTGCGCCTCCCAATCGAGCAGCGCGCCGGGAGGCAGACCCGCGAGGCGCCGGCTCTCGCGCGTGAGATGCGCCTGGTCGGCATAGGCGACCTCGGCGGCGACTCGCGCGAGATCGCGGCGGCCCGGCAACGCGGACCGGGCAAGGTCGAGGAACCGCTGAAAGCGCAGGATGCGGGCGAGCATCCGGGGCGGGTACCCGACCGCGGCCTCGACGCGCCGGCGCAGCTGGCGCTCGCTCAGCGCGGCGTCGCCGGCGAGCCGACGGAGCGGTTGGCCCGGGTGCTCGGCGAGCGTCCTGGCGATGCCGGTCGCTACTGGGTCCACGGGCGAGGCGTCGTCGAGACGATCGACGAGCCCGTCGACGAGCACGTCGAGGCGGGCGCGCCAGTCGGGCGCGTCGGTGGTGTGCGCGGCGATGACCTCGCCCGCCGCGCCCCACAGCTCGCCCACGGTGATCTCGTCGTCGCGCAGCTCGGCCGCGGTCACGCCGAGGAGCGGCGGCGCCGCACCCGGTCGGAACCGCACGCCGACGGTGAGCGAGCCTGGCACCAGCGGCGCGGTGAACGGTCGCGTCGCCGGGCCCGCGACGATGACGTTGGCTCCACCCGAGATGACGTCGATGGACGCATCCGGCAGCACCGGCTGGGCGTAGTCGTCGTCACCGTCGCCGATCTCCTGTACCCACAGGCACTTCACGTACGGCGCGAGCGCCGGAGGCGGTGCCAGCTCCCGGTACCTGGATCGAGGCTGCTTCGGCACGGGGTTCAGTATGCCCAGCCGAACGCACTTTGCTGCCGAGCGCGTCCGCGAGCAGCTCGACCTGGGTGACGTCGTCGGAGCATGGCAGCAGGATCACGTCGTCGCAGCCGGCCTCACGCAACCGCTCGAGCTCGGACCGCAGCTGCGCCCTGTTCGTGGGTGTGTCCGCACGCGCCGCGGTGAAGTACTCGCTGCCGTAGTAGTGCGCGAGGTAGTGATCGGCGGTCTCGTCGGCGCGGTCACCCAGGGAGAAGTAGCGCTCGACGACGACACGAGGGCGCCCCGTCCGTCCGGCCCTCGACCACGCCTGCCGCACGGACGCGATCCCGTCGACCAGCGGCTCGAACCCGAAGGACGGCGCCACCCAACCGTGCCCGAACGTCGACGCCCGCTCGAAGGCGGCAGGGGCGAACCCTCCGAACAGCAGGGCCGGCCGGCACGGGGGCAGCGCCGCGATCGGCCCGCTCGCGCCGGCCATCTCCCCGTCCCACACGCTCCGCATCGTTGCCAGCATCGCGTCCATGGCCTCGCCCAGACCGCGGCGCGGCACACCGCTTGCCTCGTAGTCCTCCGGCCACCCGCCGATGGCGATGCCTGCGGTGAGGCGGCCGCCCGAGAGGCGCTCGACCGACGCCAGCTGCTTGGCGAGCACGACCGCGTTGCGCCGGTACGGCACCGTCAGCACCGTCGTGAGCAGCTCGACCCGCTCTGTACGCGCCGCGGCCGCCGCCAGCGCGACGAGCGGATCGAGGTTGTCGTAGACCAACCGGTCGATGACGCCGACCGACGCGAACCCGTGTCGCTCGGCGGCCTCGGCCCAGTCGCCGAGCGCGGTGGCGTCGGCGTCGGGTACTGCAGCGGGCAATCCGATCCCGATCCTCATGGCGCGCCTCCTGTCGTCTGCAATCTCGTGAGTACCTTCGTACCGCGTCCGCGGGACCTGGTCTTGAACGATTCGGCCATGCGACACGCCGCTCGAAGCGCGTCAGCGGTGAAAGAGCCGCCGCCGCTGTGCTCGCTCGGCTCGAGCGCTGCCGCGCAGCCGCTACTGCCGTGCCCGACGGCTGACGAACCGGCGGAGGATCCGGGAGCCGTTGCGAACGGTGACGGTCGTCCCCGCACTGCGTCCCTCGTTGCCAGCGGCATCGACGGCCACACCGTGCAGCGTGTAGGTGCCGTCTGCGACCGAAGCGGTGTTCCAGGTGCAGATGCAGTCGGTATCGCGGGGCTTCGTCAGTGTCGCGACGCCGATGAGCTCGTCGTCGAGTTCCTCGCCACTCAGGCGGAACTCCACGCGGTCCACTTCGACGACGTCGCGTGAGACGGTGGCGCGCAGGGCGAGATCTCCCGAGAGCGTGCGACCGAGGCCGTCGGCGGCGTCGCGAGGTTCGTGAGCATCGACGCGTCCCTCACGCCCACGATGCGGATTCGTCCCCGGTGCGGCCGCGGCGGGTGCTTTCGCCAGAACACGATGCAGCTCGCTTCGAACCCGAGCCACTCGAGGATTCGCGTGAGCACCATCGGGCCGGTTGGTCGCCAGGAGAGATGGTGTACTCCCGACATCGGGTGGTCGACGCCTTCCCAGAAGACCCTGAGGAAGCCGTCCTCGCTACCGGTAGCCGCGGCCGAGTCGAGGATCAGCACCTCGTCCGTGCGGTCGGCCACGATCTTCAGCCCCTCCATCGGGTCCGGCAGGTGGTAGAAGATCCCCTTGAACAAGCAGACGTCGAAGCGCTGCTGTCCGAGGCGATCGTCGATCTCGAGCAGGTCGCAGACTTCGAACCTGACTGGTCGTCGGTCTTCCCCAGGTACCGCTCGAGGAAGCGGGCCTGTCCGATCCAGTGCTCGCGCACGTCGAAGCCGAGGCAGTAGTCGGCGCCGAGATCGCTCGCCAAGAGGCTGTAGCCGCCGGCGTTGCAGGCACAGTCGAGGAGCGCTTGGCCCCCGAGACCTAGAGGCGCTGCAGCAGTGGTCGAAGCTCCTTCGGATTGATCAACGACATCGAGTGTTCGCCGGGCTCGCGCGTGACACGATTCCCGTCGCCCGTGCGG
>JAPSGP010000356.1 GCA_031177445.1 Acidimicrobiia bacterium | reverse complement strand
GCGGTGGGGCCGGCGCTCGGAGATCCAGCTCTACGGCTCGACCAAGGGCGACACGCGCTACTTCTCGCAGATCGACGACGGGCTCGAGTACGACAACCTCTTCATCTTCGACGAGGTGGGTTGGAACTTCGAGCCGTCGGAGCTGTCGGCCGCCTTCGGCCTGGTGCAGCTGCGCAAGCTCCCGGAGTTCCTGCGCCGGCGCCGGCGAAACTTCGCCCGGCTGTCGGAGTACTTCGGCACGCGGCCCGACGTCTTCGTGCTCCCGCGCACGCTGCCCGAGCTCGACACCGCCTGGCACATGTTCCCGATCGTGCTGCGGCCGGAGAGCGGCATCCGAAGGTCGCGCTACCAGCGCCACATGGACGCGAACGGTGTCGACACGCGCATGGTGTGGACGGGCAACGTGTTGCGTCAACCGGCATTCAAGGGCATCGACCACCGTGCCGCGCCCCGGGGCTACCCGAACGCCGACCGGGTGATGGAGCACGCGCTCGTGCTCCCAGCGAACCACGGCGTCGACGACGACGACGTCGATCACATCTGGGAGACGACCGCCGCCTTCCTCGAGCAAGAGTGGATCGGGGCATGAGGCGAGCGACCGCGGCGCAGGCGGGCTGTTCCGCGAGGCGAGACGCGGAGGCGGCGGCTTTGCCGACCGCCGGAGCTGGATCTGGAGCCTTCGCCGCAGCGAGCCGGGGCCCGAGCGGCCCGGCGCGAAGCGCCGAGAGCGGAAAGCGATGACGACGATGAACGCCACCGAGCGCTACACGCTGATCTCGGCCGACTGCCATGCCGGCGGCAGTCACGAGATGTATCGCGAGTACCTGGACCCCGGGTACCGAAGCGACTTCGATCTCTGGCGGGGCGGCTACAAGAACCCGTTCAAGGACCTGCACGGCCACCTGCGCACCCGCAACTGGGACAACGAGCGCCGCAACGCCGAGATGGAGGCCGACGGCGTCGACGGCGAGGTGCTGTTCCCGAACACGGTGCCGCCGTTCTTCCCTACCGGCGCGCTCGTCGCCCGGCCGCCGACACCCGAGGAGTTCGAGCTCCGCCTCGCCGGCATCCGTGCGCACAACCGCTGGCTCGCGGATTGGTGCGCGCAGTATCCCGAACGGCGTGCCGGCATCGCCCAGATCTTCCTCAACGACGTCGACGAGGCCATCGCCGACGTGCGTTTCGCCGAGGAGCACGCGCTGCGAGGCGGCGTCCTCCTGCCCGCGGTTCCCGACGACGCCAAGCACATCAAGCCGCTGTACGCGCCCGACTACGACCCGCTGTGGGCGGTGTGCGAAGAGCTCGACGTCGTCGTCAACCACCACTCGGGCGGCGGCTCGCCCGACTACGGCGCCTACCCAGCTGCGGGCGTGCTCTGGATCGCCGAGACGACGTTCTTCTCGCGGCGCGCGCTCACGCACTTGCTCGTCGGGGGCGTGTTCGAGCGGTTCCCGCGGCTGCGGTTCGTCCTCACCGAGCAAGGCGCGTCGTGGGTTCCGGGCGTGCTCGCTCAGCTCGACGTCTTTCACTCCCAGATGCAGACCGGCCGCATCGGCGAGCTGAAGTACACGCCCGACCAGGTGCTGCCGATGAAGCCGAGCGAGTATTTCCATCGCAACTGCTGGATGGGCGCGAGCTTCCCGAGCCCGGTGGAAGCCGAGTCCCGACACAAGATCGGGGTCGACCGGTTCATGTGGGGGAGCGACTACCCGCACCACGAGAGCACCTATCCCTACACCCGCGAGGGGCTGCGCCGGTCGTTCGCCGGCACCGACCCGGTCGAGCTCCGGCAGGTGCTCGGCGGCAACGCGGCCGCGGTCTACGGCTTCGACCTCGACGCGCTCGCACCGATCGCCGCCCGCGTCGGCCCGACGGTCGAGGAGCTCGCGGAACCGCTCGACAAGATCCCCGCCGACGCCACCAGCCCCGGCTTCTTTCGCCCCTGATGGGCGGCGCCGACGCCCAGCTCGAGCGGCTGCTGTCGTACGAGGCGATCCGGCAGCTGGTGGCCCGGTACGCGGTCGCCGTCGGTGCGCGAGATTCCGAGGCGATCGCGGCGATGTTCGTGGACGACGTGCAGGTCGCGCCGGGTGTCGTCGGTCGGGCGGCGCTGAAGGCGTCGTACGACGAGATGCTGTCCGGGCAAGGCGCGTCGATCCTCTCGACGGGTACCCACGCCGTCGACTTCGTCGATCCGGATCATGCGCACGGGGTGCTGTACTGCCGAGCCGAGTTCGAGTCGGGCGACGAGTGGATCGTGCAGACGATCGTGTACCACGACCGCTACGAGCGCCACGACGGCGAGTGGCTCTTCCGCGGGCGCAAGCACCTCCTGTTCTACGGCGGCGACATGCTCACGAGACCGAACGTGCTGCCGCCCGCCGCCAAACCCGAGATCGGGACCGGGCGGGGGACCGCGGCCGAGTCGCTGGCGGGGCCGGTGTCGCGCTGGCGACCCCACCCCAACGCGTAACCTCGAACGCGACACCCGATCCTGGGGAGGCGCAGTGTTCATCGACGGCTTCGTCCACCAGCTCCCCGACGTCGACCCCCAAGAGACGAGCGAGTGGCTCGACTCGCTCGACGCAGTGGTCGACGCCAAAGGCAGGACCCGGGCCCGCTACCTCCTGGCGCGGCTGATGGACCGGGCCCGCGAGCAGGGCGTCGGGGTGCCGTCGATGGTCTCGACGCCCTACATCAACACCATCCCGCCCGAGAAGGAACCGTGGTTCCCGGGCGACGAGTACCTCGAGCGCCGCATCCGTGCGTACATCCGCTGGAACGCGGTCGCCATGGTGGGGCGGGCAAACAAGCGCTTCGAGGGCCTCGGCGGGCACTTGTCAACCTATGCCTCGGCCGCCGCGCTCTACGAGGTCGGCTTCAACCACTTCTTCCGCGGCAAGTCCGACGGCGGCTTCGGCGACCAGGTGTTCATCCAGGGCCACGCCGCGCCCGGCATCTACGCCCGCGCCTTCCTCGAGGGCCGGCTCTCCGAGGACGAGCTCGACCGGTTCCGGCGGGAGGTCGACGGCGGCGGCCTGCCGAGCTACCCGCACCCGCGGCGCCTGCCAGAGTTCTGGGAGTTCCCCACGGTGTCGATGGGCCTGGGGCCGATCAACGCCGTCGCCCAGGCGCGCTTCAACCGCTATCTCCTCCACCACGAGATCGCCGACACGAGCAAGGCGCGGGTGTGGTGCTTCGTCGGCGACGGGGAGATGGACGAGCCCGAGAGCACCAACGGCCTCTCGGTCGCGGCCCGCGAGCAGCTCGACAACCTCATCTTCGTCGTGAACTGCAACCTGCAACGCCTCGACGGGCCGGTGCGCGGCAACGGCAAGATCATCCAGGAGCTCGAGGCGATCTTCCGGGGCGCGGGCTGGAACGTCATCAAGGTCATCTGGGGCCGGGAGTGGGACGACCTGCTCGCGCGCGACGTCGACGGTGTGCTGCTCAACAAGATGAACACCACGGTCGACGGCGAGTTCCAAAAGTACGCGGTCGAGACCGGCGCCTACATCCGCGAGCACTTCTTCGGTCCCGACCCACGCCTGCGCAAGATGGTCGAGCACTTGAGCGACGAGGACCTCCAGAAGCTGCCCCGCGGCGGGCACGAC
>JAPSGP010000011.1 GCA_031177445.1 Acidimicrobiia bacterium | reverse complement strand
GCAGCGGGACGAAGTCCCGCTGCTCTCCGACATTCGGTTCCCGCGCATGTACCCGATCGCAATGCTGGGCCTGGCGCTCGGCGGCGCTTACCCCGTCCATGTCGCCGGCCGCTGGCTCGCGACCCGGTCGATCTCGGTCCGGCAGGTGGCGCCGGCGCTCACCCTTGCCCTGGCGCTGGGGCTCGCCACCCTGTTCCTCGTCGACGTGTGGCCCATGAGCAGCTACTACGACCTCGAGCAGCCGAGCACCGCCGGCTACCGCCGCCTGCCCAGGGGCATCCGCGACGAGAAGTCGAGTGGTCGGGTGGCGGTGCAGCACTATCCCGACTCGCGCATCGACCTTGCGCTGCTCGAGGACGGATGGGAGAACGCGACCGGCTGGCCGCATCCGACCGCGGGCAAGGAGATGTGGCGGCTGGCGGCAGCGTCGTGGCTGTACCCACCCGGACAACGCGAGCGCGCACTCGGGCTGGCGGGCGCCAGCGTCCTGTTCTACGACGATGCCGACGACTCGACGCCGCCGGCGACGGTGCGCAACCCGCGCGCGCTCCCGCTGGTGCGCTCGTATCGCGACCTCGTCGTCGTCGAGGATCCGCACCTGGCGACCGACTTGGCGGTCGACCTGGCCAGCCGGAACATCGGCGTCATCACCGGCGATGCCGGCACGGCGCGCAAGCTCGCCCGCGGGAATCGCTCGATCGAGTTCGTCGCGGGGGACCCGTGCGCGCGCGAGCGCCTCGACGGTCCGGAGGCACTCGTGGGCGCGGTGGCTCGGGTGTGCTCACGGAGGCCGTGGCTCCCGAACCTCTCGGTGCCCGAGACCGTTCGGCTCGGCACCGCGACCGGTGCGGTGTTCCGCTCGCCCGCCGACGGGCTTCGTGGGATCGACGTGGTGCTGACCGTCGGGCAGTTCCCAGGCGGTCAGTTCGACCTGACGTTGCGGGAGCTCGGCGACGACGGAACCACCCTGGGTCCCGTCGTGCGCCAGGTACCCGCCAGCGACATCGTCGACGTCACCCTCGTTCGGTTCGCGTTCGATCCGCTGCCGCGGTCGGCCGGCCGGACCTACGCCTTCACGGTGCGCTGCTCCGGCTGCGACCCGGACACGGATCCCGCGCTCGCGAGCCTCGAATCGGTCGACGACGACGGGAACTTGGTCGTCGGCGGGCGGCTCGACGCCGAGCGGGTCGGTTTGTTCGCGCTCGACTACGGAGAAGCGCCCCGCGGCACGGCGACGGACGCGTCGCTGCGCTACTCGCGTCCCGGCGACGGGCAGTGGAGGGTGCGAGCCGACCTTCCCGAGAAGGCGGTCGTGGTCGTGGCCGAGGGGTACTTCCCGAGCTGGTCGGCCCGCATCGACGGCAAGCCCGCGCCCGTGCTCCGGGCGGACGGCGCGTTCATCGGAGTCGAGGTCGGCCGGGGCCGGCACACGATCACGCTGGACTACGACCCGCCGAGCACGCTCGCGATCGGGCTGGTCGTCAGTGTGATCGTGCTCGCCCTAGTGGTCGCGATGATCGTGGCGCCGCGTCGATTCCGCTTCACATGAATTTCTACGGCGGCGGTCGGCAAAGCCGCCGCCGCCGTCCCGTTTGCGGCTCGCTTGCGCTCGCCGCGGCTCACCGCGGGCGCGCCACCACCTCAAGGTGCGCCCCCCAACGGTGCAGTCGACGGGGGAGGTGGCGCTCGAGGCGGCTGAGGCCTCTCCACGTCGCCTCCTGGCCCGCGGGGAGCGCCCACGCCGCCCACGACACCAGGCTGTGCTGGCGCTGGTCGACGACCTCGAAGCCGGCGTCGGCGAGCGAACGGCCGAACTCTGATCGCGTGTAGCGGGACTCGACCGGCACGCCGTCCCAGCGCGGCCGGACTCGTCGCCCGAGACGGATGATCGGATGGTCTTCGACGGTCTCGGCGAGGACCAGGTGCCCGCCCGGGCGCAGCACCCGGCGCGCCTCGCGCAGCGCGGTCATCGGCCCCGGGAGGTGATGCAGGACGTGGATGCACCATACGAGCCCCACGCTCTGGTCACGGAGCGGGAGCAGGGAGGCGTCGCCGACCGCGACCGGCCGCGTCCCGCGGTACTGGCGCGCCCGATCCTCCCGATACTCGACCCCGAGCGGGTCGAGGCCGGCGTCCTGCATGCGATCGAGCCAGAACCCGCGCCCGCAGCCCAGGTCGAGGACGGGGCCGTCGGCGCCGAGGAGCTCGAGCCGCCGCTCGAGCCACGGGTTGAGCGGGCGGTACCGCGCGGGCGGCGCTCCGGTCGACGGCACTAACAGAGTGCCGGCACGAACACGCAGACCTGGCCCGACAGACGCGGGAACGTGATCGGCGGGACGACGGGAGCGGCCGGCGTCGTGGGGCCTGTGTTGACCGTGGGCGGGGGCGACGGGGCGGGCTGGGACGGAACGGTGCGCGGTTGTGGCGCCGCGGTCGCGGGCGGAGACGTCGTATCGGGCGCGGTGACCGGGACCGTCGTCGCCGTGTCCTCGGTGTCGACAGGTGCGGCGGCGGCCGGGATGGTCGTGACCGGCGTGGTCGTGGAGGGAGGCTCCTCCTCGCCGCTGGCGGCGCGGAGCTGCGGGCCGGCATTCGATCGCTGGTTGTCGCCCCCGACCGCGAGTGCGACCGCGCCCACCGCCACCGCCACCGCGACTGCGATGCCGACGACGGGTGGCGACACCCGGCGCCGCGGTCCCCCGGCCTGCTTCGCCGCCTTCTCGATGCGGGCGAGCCAGCGCGTGCCGGTCTGGTCGAGGGCGGCGAGGTGCTGCTCGGCCGCCGCTTCGAGCGCGATCCCCTGCTCCGCGGCAGCGCGCTCGATGTCGTCCCTGGCGCTCGCCAGCGCGTTGAGGGCCTCTTGTCGGGCCTGGTCCAGCTCCTCGATCGAGTGCCGCTGGATGCGCCGGAGCCGCTCGAACGCTTCGGTCGCCAGGCGCAGGCCTTCAGTGCTCGACGGCGCGGTCGCCGGGGGCCGGCCCGCGGGCGCGGCAACGGCGTCGCCGGCGCCGGTGGCCGTTGCCTCGAGCTTCGTCTGCCACTCGCCCGCCGTGCGCTCGAGCTCCGCGCGGGCGGCGGCCGTCGAACTACGCAAAGCCTGTATCTGGCGAGCAGCGACCTGTTCCAGCGCCCGGGCCTCCTTCTGACCCGCGCTCGAGGCGATGTGCGCGAGCTGGGCGCGGCTCTCGGCCACCATGGCCCGGAGATCGTCGCCCGCCGTGGTCGCCGTGTTCGGTGCTGGGGCCGAGGGCGCGCGCTCCCGCCCGTCCGTGGTCGAGGGCGGGGACGGCTCGCCCTCGCCCCGACGGGCTCGCCGCCATGCCGGCCAGAGCGCGAATCCCAGGGCAGCGGCGGCGCCGATGCCGGTCGCGATCCCGGGCCACCACTCGGTGCCGGAGCCGCCGTCGGCGGCGGCCGCGACGCCGGCGTACAGGGGGCTGACCAGAAGTGTGATGACGAATGCCCCGAATGCCGCACAGCTTCGGACGGTGCGTGTTCTCGGTAGGGTGCTCATGGGGCCAGATCCGCGACCTCGTCAGGCTCGCAGTAGAGGCTCACCATCACCAGACCGGCAAGCACCAGACTGGCGGCGATCGGGAGCGACCGAACCGCGAGCGCTCGAACCGACAGCGTTGCTCGGGGTTCGTGTATGTTGAGCCCGCCGCGAGGATAGCGGGCGCCTGCCGTATCGGGCTGTGCGCAGCGGAGGGTGCCGGACGGGGTGCAGACCGGACCAGGCACTGCCTAAGCCAGATTGGGAGGCCAGGTCCTTGCTGAACCCCTCCGTCGACCCGTTCCCGGGCCGATCGGCGACCGACGACCCTCCGATGGCGCGAGCGCTTCCGGTGAGCAGTTGGGTGGCCGCTCCGACCGCTTCCCCCGACGGAATCCGAGCCGCCAGCGTCATCCTTCCGACGCACAACGATGGCGGCAACATCGGCCCGCTCCTCGATCGCCTGCTCGAGGAGCCCTGCGTCGGTGAGATCGTCGTCGTCGCCAGTGCGTGCAGCGACCAGACGGTCCCGATCGCGCGGGAACGCGCGGCCGGCGCCGCCGGGAGAATCCGCCTGTACGTCGAGCCGGTGCGCACTGGCAAGGCGGCGGCGGTGAACTTCGGCGTCACCCGGTCGTCGCTGACCTACGTGGTGATCGTCTCCGGCGACGTGTTGCCCGAGCCCGGGGCGATCGCCGCGGTCGTCGACGCGCTCGACGAGCCGGGCGTCGGCATGGCCGGCGGCCGGCCCGTCCCGGTGAACGGCGCCGGCTCCACGCTCGGCCACGCGGTCCACCTGCTCTGGGGGCTCCATCACCGACTCGCCATGCGGCAGCCCAAGCTGGGCGAGATGATCGCGTTGCGCCGGGAAGCCGCCGACCTGCTTCCCCGGACCTCGGTCGACGAGGCGACCTTCCAGGCGATGCTCGAGTCGGCGGGGTGGAAGTCGCGCTACGTCCCCGAAGCGGTCGTTGCCAACCGTGGTCCCGGTACCATGCGTGACTTCGTCAAACAGCGTCGCCAGATCAACACCGGGCACCTGTGGCTCCGTCACCGCGAGGGGTACACGGTGGCGAGCCTCCATGTCGGTCTGCTCGTCCGTGAGTTCTGCGCCGAAGTGTTGAGCCGGGACTCCACCCGTCGACCGCGAAGCATGTCCGGAACCGGTGCGGCCGTCGGAATGGAGCTCTGGGCAAGGCTGCTGGCACGCTGGGACTACCTGCGAGGAAGAGAGCAGCATGTCTGGGACATGGTCGCGAGCACCAAGGATCCGGCGCGTGGCGCGAACGGGTTGGGCGCTGGCGACGGCGAGCGCCTGGAGGGCTAGAGGCTGGCCCCGGCTCCTGCCGATCAACGTCACGATCAGCACGAACTTCCGGTGCAACTTCAAGTGCGCGACCTGCAACGTGTACGAGCGCAAGGTGCAGGAGCTCGACGCCGATGAGTGGGGCCGCGTGTTCGCGTCGATGGGGCGGGCGCCGGCCTGGCTGACGTTCAGCGGCGGGGAGCCGTTCCTGCGCAAGGACCTCCCCGACATCATCCTCAGCGCCACCCGCCACTGCGAGCCCGCGATCGTCAACATCCCGAGCAACGGCTGGTTCACCGATCGTGTCGTCCGGGGCGCGGAACGCATCTGCAAAGGGAGCCCCGAGACCCAGCTCGTCATCAATCTGTCGTTCGACCACCACCTCCCGGAGCGCCACGACGAGATCCGTGGCGCGCCAGGGTCGTGGGAGCGGCTGCTCGCCACCATGGCCGGCTTGCGCGCGCTCGAGCTGCCCAACCTCACGGTCGGCTGTCACACCGTGGTCTCGAGCGAGAACCAACACGACTTTCCGGCTGTCGCCGCGGGGCTCGCCCAGCTCGAGGCCGACTCGTACATTGCCGAGCCCGCCGAGGAGCGCGTCGAGCTCCAGACGATCGGCATGGGCATCACTCCCCGGGGCAGCAAGTTCGCGCCCGCCGCCGCGGCGGTGCTCGAGAACGAGAAGCACGCCAGCGGCGGGGTGGCGCGCATGGTCCGGGCGCTGCGGGTCGAGTACTACGACCGGGTCACACGCTTCCTCGACGGCGACGCCAACGCCATGCCGGTTTGTCACGCCGGGTTCCTGTCGACTCACATCGGTGCCGACGGCGACGTCTGGTCGTGCTGTGTGTTGTCGCGCTCGTTCGGCAACCTACGCGATGCCGACTTCGACTTCCGCAAGATCTGGTACTCGGCGCAGGCGGAGGAGTTCCGCCAGTGGATGCGTGAGCGCCGCTGCGCCTGTCCGCTGGCGAACGCCACCTACACGAACCTGCTCGTCGAGCCGGGGGCGATGTCTCGGGTTGCCACCAACATGGTGCGCAAGCCCCGGACGCCGGTCTCGACGTCACAGCCCGAAAACGCGTGATCCTCGTCACCGGCGCGTCGGGGTTCATCGGCCTCGCGCTCACGCGCTCCCTCGTTCGTGACGAGGAGCCGGTTCGCGTGCTCGTCCGTTCCGACGGGGGCGCCGACCTCGTGCGCGAAGCGACGTCGAAGACAGAGTTGGACTTCGTCCACGGAGACCTCGACGACCACGCTGCGCTCGGGCGCGCCGCGCGGGGCTGCCGGCTCGTTTACCACCTCGCAGGCGCGTACCGCGGGTCGCCCGCCGAGCTGCACCGCTCGCACGCCGACGGGACCCGCAACGTCATCCGCGCGCTGGAGCCGGGGACTCGTCTCGTGTACGTCAGCTCGACGTCGGTGTACGGCTGGCGCCGGCCCTGGCCCGCCGACGAGTCGACGCCACCCCGGCCCACGTCGGCGTACGGGATCGCCAAGCTGGCGGCCGAGCAGATGACGCTCGCGTGGCCTGACGGTGACGGAGTCGTGGCCCGACCGACGATCGTGTACGGCGCCGGCGATGCGCGCGGCATGCTCGCGCGGGCTGCCGGGCTCCTCGAGCGGGGGGTGCGGCGGTTTCCGGGTGACGGGACGAACCGCATCCATCTGCTCCACGTCGACGACGCAGTTGCCGCGCTGCGCTGCCTCGCCGAGCGGGGCACCGGCGTGTACGTGCTCGCCGGCCCCGAAGCTGCGCCCGTCGCCCGCATCCTGGGCTTGCTCGCCGCCGGCGCGGAGGTTCCGGCGCCCGAGTTCGGCGTGCCTGCGGGCGTGCTCCGGGCGGGCGCCGACCTCGTCGAAGGCGTCTGGCACCTGGCTCGGCTCCCGGGCGAGGCGCCGCTCTCTCGGCACTCGGTCGCGGTCGCGACCGAGGACCGCGCGTACTCGTACGCGCGTGCCGAAGCGGAGCTCGACTGGCGCCCGGCGGTCCAGCTCGACGAGGGGCTCCCAGCCGTCGGCGCCTGGCTGGCGGCGCGCCGCGCCACGAAGTCCGCGGCCCGCATGGGTCTCGCCGAACCTTCACCCGACGATCGCTTCGGCTTCGACTGGCGCGGGTACCTTCACGACCCCGACGAAGGGCTCGGGACGGTCTTCGAGCGCTTCCGACTCGCCACCGTGCTCGAGGAAGCGATCCGGCAAACGGGTGCGACGAGCGTCCTCCACGCGCCGCTGTTCGGAATGATGGGCATCCCCGGGCTCGACGCGGTGTTCTGCGCCCGCAACGGCCTCCGGGTGGGCCTGCTCGACTCGAACGCGGAGCGGCTCGACGCGGTGCAGAAGCTGTGGCGCGACCTCGGGCTCGAGCCCGAGGTGCATCTCGTGCCCGGCGCCGATCCCGCGACGTGGCCGCACGAGTTGGAGGCGCGCTACGACCTGGTGTTCAGCTTCGCTGCGCTCTGGTGGTACGAGGACCCCTGGGCGGTGGTGGAAGCGCAGGCGCGGTGGGCCGACCGCGGGGTGCTCGTATGTGTTCCCCATCGGAACGTCTTCCTCAAGCTGCGGGCGAGCCTCTGGCACCGCCAGCTGTTCGACCACCTCAACGAGTCAGCACTCGATCCCGGCGAGCTCGGCGCGGCGGCCGAGCGCATGGGATGGACCGCAGCGGACACGGGACTGTTCGACATCCCGCCGTTTCCCGACACGTCCGTGCCGCTGGCGAAGCTGCTGCGCGGCGCGCGTGCGGCGGACGACGGCGAGGGCGCGTGGCGCTGGTCGATCCTCCCGTACCTCCAAGGCGAGCAGCCTGATCTCGAGGATCGCATCGGCCGGCTCGTCACGTTCGAGCAGCGGGTCCCGGGGGTCGTCGCTCCCCGCTGGGCCCATCACCGCTACACGCTGCTGGTTCCCGATGCGGCCGTGCCTGCCGGAGCGACGACCCAGAGGTAGTACTCGCTCCACCACGGCATCCGCCGCGCCCAGCGGGCGTCGAACGCGGCGAGCCGGTCGATGGTGTGCGGGCTGCGAACCCGGGCCAGCAGCCGGCGCGTCACCCGGAGCCGGGTGGCGCAGGCGAGCTCGTACGGGAACCAGCAGAAGGGCTCCTCGCGCAGGATCTCCAGCCCGGCGGCGTGGACTGCCTCGCGATTGCGCGTTGGCCCGCGGAAGTAGTGGCGTTCGCGGCGCGGGAACATGAGGTTGGCCAGGAAGACGAGAGGTTGGCCGAACCGCGGCTCGGCCACGAGGATGCGTCCTCGTTCGCAAACGACGTCCCGGGCCGCCCGGAGGAACGCCGCCGGTTCGTCGAGGTGATGCAGCAGGTTCTTCGCGATCACGACGTCGAACGCACCCGCGGGGAGGCCGGCGGTGACTTCGATCGCATCGCCTTGGACGAGAGTGCCGCTCACGCTCTCGCGTGCCAGGTCGAGCGCCGCCGAGCTCAGGTCGGAGCCGGTGTACTCGAGCGCCAACCCGCAGCGCTCGATCACGCGCCCGAGTGCGTCGGCGAGCAGTCCCTCGCCGCACCCGGGCTCGTAGACGCGCACGGGTGATCGCGGTGCAGCTCCGTCGAACACGAGGTCGAGCACCTGCTCGGCGAAGCTGTCCTCGAACGAGCGCAGCAACGGGTGCACGCGTTGCGCCCGCACGTCCTCGCTGTACGCGACGTAGTGGTCGTCGTAGTACTGGCCCTGGTAGGTCCGCTCCGAGGCCACGCAAGGCGCTCCGTCAGTACGACGCGTCGCGTGGGACCACCGACCACACGTGGTAGGTCGCGAGCGGCGCGAAGCTCCTCGTCAACCATTCGTCGGCCTTCGTGAACCGATCGATCGTGCGCGGGTTGTCGGTGTCGAGGAGGCGCCGGAACCAGTCGTATCGGATGCCGAAGAACAACTCCCAGGGGAGCCAGCTGAATTGCTCACCGCGGGCGATCACCAAGCCGGCGTCGCGCACCGCCTCGATGTTCCGGCGCTGACCCTTGAAGTAGTACTTCTCCCGCTTTGGCGCCATCGCGGCGAGCGCCAGCACCCAGACCGACGTGAGGGTGGGCTCGATGACCAGGACGGCTTTTCCCGGTGCTCGGGCGCGCTCGGCTCGGCGCAACAGCTCCGCCGGGTCGTCGATGTGGTGGAGCAGGTTCTTGATCGTGATGACGTCGTAGCTCTTCTCGGGGACGCCACCGACGACGTCGACCGCGTCGCCGCAGATGAGCTGGCCGCGCACGTGCGCCCGGGCCTGGTCGAGCCCGGACGCGCTGAGATCGACGCCGGTGTAGTCGAGCGAGAGCTCGCGCTCGGTCGCGACCCGGGCGAAGGCGGCGCCGAGCAGCCCTTCGCCACAGCCGACCTCCAGCACCCGGGCCGACGCCGCCTGGGGCCCGGGCCCGAGTTCGTAGGCGCGACGGGCGAGACGGTCGTAGAACGAGCAGAAGAGCGGATGCGTGTACTGGTCGGCGGCCGCCGCGGCCCGGGCGGCGAAGTGCCGGTCGTAGAACTGCTGCTGGTATTCGCGGGTGGCCGGTGACACGAAGGGGGGAGCTTATCGGGCCGCTTCCTCCGGGGCATTTGTCCGATTCCACTGCAACCGCGCGCGGAACTTTTCTCCTCGCCGGTTCGTCGGGATCGTTGTCGGGGGGCTGAACCTCCGGTACGGTGAAAATGCGACGCCGGGGAGGGTTCGCCATGAAGTGGTGGAAGGCTCGCAGGTTTGCGCTTCTCGCACTCGCGCTCACTGCGGCGTGGGTGCTGGCAGGCGCACCGATGGCAGGGGCGAAGCCCGCTCCTCCGCCGGCCACCAAGGCGCCCGCCGGTCCGCAGGCGACGGCGAACCCACCGACCGACCCTCCGACGACTACGACCGTCGCGGAGGAGCACCCCACGACCACGACCACCGCGGAGCCCAAGGCCTCGACGCCGCCGAGCAACCCGGCGCCAGTCCCGGCTTCGACCGTCGCGCCGAGCGCCGAACTTGAAGCGGCGCCGGCACCTCCAGCGCCGGACTCCGCGTCGGCGGTGATCGTCGTCGGCGGGCCCGGTCCGCCCGTCGGTCCGACCGTGCCCCCACCACCACCTGCCGAACTGGATCCGCACATCTCGGCGGACCCGGACTCCGGACTCGTGCACCTCCAAGAGGTGCAGGTGTCGGGGACCGGCTACGCGCCGAACGAGAGTGTCGGGATCGCGCAGTGCAAAGCGGGAGTCACCGATGTCTTCGAGGGCTGCGACATCAGTCGAACGACCGTGTCCAACGCCGACAGCAACGGTGAGTGGTCGACGTCGCTGAGTGTGAGCGTACGCATACGTGCCTCCGCCGGTGACGTGGTCGATTGCACGATCGAGCGCGGGGTATGCGTGATCACCGCGGTGCGGCTCAACGGGTTCTCCGACCTGGTCTCGGCGCCGATCGGGTTCGATCCGGCGGCGGAGGTTCCGCCTCCACCGGTCGTGACGGTCAGCCCGAGCACCGGGCTCGCGCACGGCCAGCAGGTCACCGTCAGCGGCTCGGGGTTCGGGCCCGGCGCGACGGTGCAGGTCATCCAGTGCGCTGCCGACAGTGACGTGAACTCCCGGTGCGTGTACCCACTGGCCACCGCCGTCGCCGACGATGCCGGCAACATCTCGACGGCGCTCGCCGTGAAACGCCTGTTCGGATATCCCGGTGACCTCGTCATCGACTGCATCGATGCACCCGGATGCGTGATCCGGACGCAAGCCATCGGCGATCCGCTAGGTACCGCGGACACGAAGATCGCTTTCGACCCCGACGCGCCCCTTCCACCGCGGCCCGTTGTGTCGATCGCGCCCGACGGCGACCTCGTGCACGACCAGCAGGTCCACGTCACCGGCTCAGGATTCGTGCCGAACATCGGGGTTTCCTTGATCCAGTGCTCGGTGAGTCGCGATCCGTATCCAGCGTGCGCGTATTCGACGTCGGCGTACGTCGTGGCCGATGAGGCTGGCACCATCGATGCGGACTTCACAGTCAAGCGCGTGGTCGGGTTCGCGCAAGATCGGATCGTCGACTGCATCGACGCGCCCGGGTGCGTCCTTCGTGCGTTCTCGGAAACAGACGATCCGCTCGCAAGTGCTGAGATCTCGCTCAGGTTCGACCCCGATGTCCCCCTGCCTCCGCCGCCGGTGATGACGATTCGTCCGAGCCAGGACCTTGCTCACAACCAACGCGTGACCGTGACCGGGTCCGGGTTCGCACCGAATCAGTTCGTCCAGCTCTACGAGTGTGCGGAGAAGGACGGCCGCAACGTGGCCTGTAGCTACTTCTCCGGTCCGGCACCTCAGACCGACGCCGACGGAGCATTCGAGACGACGTTCGCCGCACGACGCCTGTTCGCCAGCTATCCGGGAGGCCCGGTTTCCGACTGCCTCGAGGTCGACCACTGCGCCCTCTACGCCCAGACGTCGTACGACGATCCGCTCGGCTTCGCCGAGATCGAGCTCGACTTCGACCCCGAAGCACCGCTGCCGCCACCACCTTCGATCACGGTCGACCCGAGCACCGACCTGCAAGCTCGCCACCTAATCGAGATCGACGGCGACGGATTCGCGCCCAACGTCTCGCACAACATCGTGCAGTGCACGAGCGAATCCACGTACTTCGATTTCCGCTGCAACTTCGGGCCAACCGTGGTGGCCGACGAGAACGGCGAGGTCCACTCCGAGGCCACGCTCCGCCGGTACATCTCCGACTTCCCCGAGCCGATCGACTGCGCCGAGCCGGATCGCTGCATGGTCGCGGTGTTCTCCTACAGCGACGGGCTGAGCTTCGCGATCCAACCGGTGAGCTTCGATCCGGACGCGCCGCCACCTCCGAGGCCGATCGTGACCGTGAGCCAGTCGAGCGGACTGTCGAACGATCAGACCATCACGCTCACCGGGTCCGGGTTCTCGCCATTCGCGTCGGTCGGCTTCGGTCAATGCCATGCCGGAGCTGACGGGCCCGAGGACTGTGAGGCGAGCACGACGCGGTACGCAGCCGCTGATGCCGACGGATCCTTCACGGCTGAGTTCGTCGTGAGGGAGCGGATCGAGCGTCCAGTCGGCGGCACCCTCGACTGCACCACCGGTCCCGGCGTCTGTATCCTCGGCATTGCCAACGTCTCCGACTGGAGCGAGTCGTCCGAGCCGGTACCGCTGAGCTTCGGCGGCGCGAGCCCGCCCGAGGCCGGGGGAGTTGGCGGCGGCGATCCCGGCCCACCGGCGGCCAGTGCGCCGACGCCGGCATCTGCGGCGCGCACGCCGCGCCTCGCGTTCACCGGGACACCGGTCGCCGGCTACCTCGAGTTCGCCGCGCTCTCGATCGGGTTGGGCGCGCTGATGGTCGTCGCCAGCCGTCGGCGGGCGGCCATGCATCGCTGAGCAACGCCAGTCGTTCAGGCAATCAACCCCGGGAAACGGGGTTCCCTCCCTGAACGACGTGAGCGCGGGGCCGTCGCGTTCAAGTCTGGAGCGGCAGGATCTCGCCGGCGACGGCGTCGAGCTCGTCGGGCCACGACCCCGGCTCCTGCGCGGGGACGAGCACGAGCTTCGAGAACCCGTGCTCGAGGAAGCGCTCGAGCTGGGTGCGCAGCGCGGGCAGGCCGACCGGGATCAGTTCCGTGGGGTCGGCGTCGGGATTGCGGGTACGGATCGCGGTCGTGAGCAGGTCCGGGATCTCGCCGTGCGCGTAGATCACCAGTGCACCGAAGTGCTCGGGGTCGATCGCCCGCCCGGCCTCGGCCGCCGCTTCCTCCACGGTCACCCGACCGGCTGCGACCTCGGCCGGGGTGGAGAAGCTCGGCAACCAGCCGTCGCCCAGCCGGCCGACGCGGCGGAGCTCGCTCTTGGCCCGCCCGCCCAGCCAGACGTCGGGGGGCTGCTGGACCGGCTTGGGGCGCACGCTGAGGCCGCGGGAAGTGAATCGGGGGCCGTCGTGATCCACGCCGTCCTCGGTCCAGAACCGGCGGATGAGGGGGAGCGCCTCGTCGAAGATGGCCGCCCGCTCGCCTCGTTCGACGCCGAAGGCCTGCTGCTCGAGCGCGTTTGCGACGCCGAGGCCGAAGGCGGGGAGCGACCGACCGTTGGAGAGCAGGTCGAGGCTCGCCCATTCCTTCGCGACGAGGGCCGGGTTCCGACCGGGCAACACCTGCACGCTCGTCCCGAGCTTGAGCTTCTGCGTGCGCCCGGCGGCGAACGCGAGCCCGACCAGCGGATCGGGGGCGTCACCGTTCACCCGCTCGGAGAGCCAGAGAGAATCGAAGCGCATCGCCTCGAGCGCGTCGACGAGCTCCCCGAAGCGCTGCGAGTCACGTAGGCCCTGCACACCGAGCCCGTACCCGATGCGGACCTTCACCCGCGCAGCCCCTCGTATCGCCGCAACTCGCGGCGGGCGATCTGCTGCTTGTGCACCTCGTCGGGCCCGTCGACGAGGTGCAGGGTGCGGGCGTGCACGTACATCGCCGCCAGCGGCCAGTCGTCCGACACCCCCGCGCCGCCGAAGAGCTGGATCGCGCGGTCGATGACGTTGGTCGCGACGCGTGCTGCCGCGACCTTGATCGCCGCGATCTCGAACCGCGCGCCCTTGTTGCCGACGGTGTCCATGAGCCACGCCGCCTTCAGCACGAGCAACCGGGCCTGCTCGATCTCGAGTCGGGACTCCGCGATGCGATCCTGCACCAGCCCCTGCTCGGCCAGCGGCTTCCCGAACGGGCTGCGCATCCACGCCCGCTGGCACATGAGCTCGAGCGCCTTCTCCGCCAAGCCGATCGCGCGCATGCAGTGGTGGATCCGCCCCGGCCCGAGCCGCGCCTGCGCGATCGCGAAGCCGCCGCCTTCCTCGCCGAGGATGTTCGACGCCGGCAGCCGTACGCCGTCGAACAGGACCTCGCAGTGCCCGCCGCCGGCGTCGTGGCCGAACACCGGCAGCGTGCGCACGACCTTCACGCCGGGGGCGTCGAGCGGCACGAGGATCATGCTGTGGCGGTGGTATGGGTCGGCGTCGGGATCGGAGACGCCGAGCAGGATGGCGACCTTGCAACGGTCCGACGCCGCGCCGCTGGTCCACCACTTGTGCGCGGTGACGACGTAGTCGTCGCCGTCGCGCTCGATCCGGCTCTGGACGTTGGTGGCGTCGGAGCTCGCGACCCAGGGCTCGGTCATGGCGAAGCACGAGCGGACGTCGCCGTTGAGGAGCGGGACGAGCCACTCCTCCTGCTGCTCGGGGCTCCCGAACTCGGCCAGGATCTCCATGTTGCCGGTGTCGGGCGCGGCGCAGTTCGTGGCCTCGGCGGCGAGCAGGTTGCGCCCCATCAGCTCGCACAGGGGCGCGTAGTCGAGGTTCGACAAGCCCGCGCCCCATCGCTCATTTGGGAGGAAGAGGTTCCAAAGCCCCCGGCGTCGGGCTTCGGCCTTCAACTCCTCCATCACCGGAGGATGGAAGTGGGGGTCACCCGAGGCCGCCACCTGCTCGGCGTAGACCGGCTCCGCCGCCTCGACCTGGGTGCGGATGAACTCGGTGAGTCGGTCCTGCAGCGCCCGCGATCGAGCGCTGAACTCGAAGTCCATCGCCAGGGACCCTATCCGTCTCCGGCATCCGCAACGCCAGACGGCGTAGAAAGTGGGAGTGGGCTGGTGGGACGGCGCTCTGCTGCGGCGCACATGAGGCGAGCGACCGCGGCGCAGGTGGCTTGCGCCGCGAGACGAGACGCGACGGCGGCGGCTTTGCCGACCGCCGGAGCAGCAACTGGAGCCTGCGCCGCAGCGAGCCGGGGCGCGGAGGCGGCGGCTTTGCCGGCCGCAGGAGCAGGAGCCGGAGCTTGCGACGGCGACCGGACGATGCCGAGCGGCCCGGCCCGAAGGGCCGAGAGCGGGGAAGGATGACGCTCGCAGCTGGGCTCGCGACTCGGCGCACGGTCGTGTTGCTATTCGTCGACGCGTGCATCTGGATCGCCTGGAGCTTCGCGTCGGGCTACTTCGCTCACCGACTCCCACTCGCGCGACTCCAACGTGACCGGGGCCTGCTCCGTCTGCACCAGCCCGAGCGACGCGTCTACGAGCGCGTGTGCCGGATCAAGCGCTGGAAGGACCGGCTTCCCGAAGGCGGCGACCTCTTTCCCGGCGGGTTCAACAAACGACATCTGAGGGGGCGGAATGTCGCCGCCCTCCAACGGTTCGCGGCCGAGACCCGCCGCGCTGAGATCACGCACTGGCTGATCCTCGCGGCGGGCTCGCTGTTCTTCCTGTGGAACCCGTGGCCGCTCGGGCTTGTCATGGTCGCCTACGCCGTGATCGCCAACGTGCCGTGCCTCATCGTGCAGCGATACAACCGGGCGCGGCTCGTGCGTCTGATCGCTCACCACGCGCCGGCGCGCAGTTAGGGACCGGCGGAACAGGTCTCGAGCTCGGCGGCCACGAGCGGGCCCTCGCGTGTCGTGAGGTGTCCGGCGGCATCGCTGGCCTCGACTCTCCAGGTGATCCTGCCCGCGCTCGAGTACGGCCCGATCGACGCCCGGTACTGGCCGCCTTGCAGGAACATCTGCTTTCTCGTCGCGCCCAGGACCTCGTGCTCGACGATCAGGTCGACGCTCTCTAGGGCCCGGTCGTCGGTAACGGTCGCGAGCGCATCGGTCGTCGGTTGCGTGGGATCGATGCAGGCGTACGTCGTGTTCAAGTTCGACACGGTCGGCGCGACGAGGTCGCCGGCGGTCGTCGGCGCCGGCACGGTGGTCGCCGGAACGGTCGTCGGCGGGGTGGAGGGCGCACTACGTGGCGGGGCGACCTCGGCGAAGAGGCGCGGACTCCCCGAGCCGACGCCGCGGAAGTCGAACACGACCGCGAGCGCGACGATCGCCATGACGAACGCGGCCGCCGCAGCGACCAGCCGTGCGCGTTCCGGGAACAGCGGTCCCGGAAAGCCGTCGCGCTCGAGCGGTACCGGCGGCGGCGTCAGCTCCAGGATCAGGTCGTAGCCGCCATACCCGAGGTCGTCGTCGATCTGCTCCTCGAGGGGCGCGTCGTATTCGCTCGGCTCGAATCCCGACGCGCCGACGGGGTCGTCGAGCGGAGTCGGGCCCGTCGGGACGGGCGCGAGCACGGGATCGCCGAACGGCTCGTCCGAGAGCTCAGCGGTGCTCACCTCGAGCTCTCGGAGCACCAAGTGGACGCGCTCGAGCGCCTCGCCCCGCAGCTCGGGCGGCTCGGGGTCGGCGGGGATCGATGCGACGAGCTCCGTCGCCGACGGAAGCTCGAGCCGTGCCGTGGAACAGGCACGGCAGCGGTCGACGTGATGCGTGTACCGGCGCATCGTGACGCGGGGGTCGTACGCGTGGACCGGAACGTGCACGAGCTCGCTGCAATCGCGCGCCAGGTGCGCGACCAGGATCGCTCCCACCAACCGGTTCGTACGCGCTTCGAGCCTGCTTGCCCGCGAGAGCGCGTGCGGCGGGGACGCGCCGATCGCGTCGGCCAGGTCCCCGCGCTCGAGGCGCTGGCGGACGTGGAGGTCGAGGAGGATGCGGTCGCGGCGCGGGAACCAGGAGATCGCCTCCCACGCGAGCGCCCGCGCGCGCGTCAGTAGCGGCGCGAATCGATTGTCGGGCTCGGGCGGATGCAGCTGCGACCGGGGGCGAGAGAGCAGCTGGACACGCGCCAACGCAAAGAGCCACGGTTCGAGCTTGGCCTGATCGCGCAGCCGATGCAGCTCTACGAAGGCGAGCATGAACGTGTCGATCAACACGCTCGCAGCCGCGTCGGAGTCTCGCAGCACGGCGGAGCCGTGGTCGTAGAGGCGCCCGCAGTAGCGGTCGTGAATCGTCCGGATCGCGGCCCGATCACCAGACCGCGACAACCGAACGAGCTCGGCGTTCGAATCGCGCATCGGTGCCGAGCGTAGAGGCTCGCGTCGCGCCCGCCTCGACAGCCCCCGGCGTCGGTGCAGACGGCGGGATCTCGCTCGGCCCGCACCGACGCTGCGGCGTGATGATGCCGGCACGCGGATCGACGAGCGGATAGACAGCACTCGTGACGGCGGCCGCATGGGCGTTCCTCGCTCTCGCCGGTGTGCTCGCGATCGGCGACTGGGTGGCCGTGTCGAGATCGGCGACGCCGCTCGAGTACGTGTGCAAGCCCGGCACGCTGGCGGCGCTGGTCGCGGTGGCCGTCGTGCTCGACCCGACCAATGGCGACGCGCGGGCCTGGTTCGTGGCCGCGCTGGTCCTGTCGCTGCTCGGCGACGTCTTTCTGATGCTGCCGAGCGACCGTTTCGTCGCCGGCCTCGCGTCGTTCCTCCTCGCGCACCTTGCCTACGTGGTCGGCCTCACCCGAGACGGGGGATCGCTCGGTGTGATCCTGATCGCCTCGATCCCGGTCGTGCTGGTGGCGGCGGTGCTGGGAGCCCGTTTCCTGCGGGCGGCGCTGGCCGCCGGCGCCCGGGAGCTGGTGGGGCCGCTCGTCACCTACATGGCGGTGATCGCGGCCATGGTCAGCTGCGCTCTCGCCTCCGGCAACGCTTTGGCCGCGGCCGGGGCGGTCCTGTTCATGGCCTCCGACGCGTCCATCGCCGAGACCCGCTTCGTGCGGCCACGAAACTGGGGGCCCCTCTTCATCATCATCACCTACCACCTGGGCCAGGCCGGCCTGACCCTTTCCCTCGTGCGATGAGCACAGGATCGGGGTATGAGTAGAAGGGACGCGACCGCATCGGCACCGCTAAGGAGGTCCGCAGTGCACGCCAAGAAGGGTGACCGGATCGTCGTAGAAAGTGCGCACGTCGGCCAGGGCCGGCGCGAGGGCGAGGTCGTCGAGGTGATCGGCGCCCGCGAGCGAGAGCACTACCGGGTCCGCTGGAACGACGGGCACGAGACCGTCTACTTCCCGAGTAGCGACGCCCGTGTCGAAGGAGGCCGGGCCCCGGGCCGCTGACCGCATTCCCGCCCCGGGGGCCGCCGTAGGCTCCGGGTCGTGCGGAAATCCATCGACGACGCCCTCGACGACCATCCGGCGGACGACGACGAGCGCCCGCCGGTGTCGTGGGTGGTCGCGGTGTCCGACGACTGCGACGCCTGCGGCCTGGGCGAGCTGCGAGTGGTGCTGACGGTGGAGGAGTCCGGGCGGGCCGGCGCCGGGCTCGTCGCCCATCTCTCGCCCCCGACCGCCCGCCGACTCCGCGCCGCGGTCGCGGCCGCCCTCCGGGAGATCGGCGAAGACGAGGGATAGGGCGATAGCGGGGAATTAGAGCAGCAGGGGCGCCTTCGCCATGAGCGACCGGTTACCGGCGTGGGCGCGGTGCTCGGCGACCTGGTCGACCGAGATCATGGCGATCCTGTGCTCCTCGGCGAACAGCTCGAGGAACGGGCCGCGGCCGGGCGAGCCGTCGTCCTGCAGCACTTCGCAGATCACGGCGACCGGCGGCAGCCCCGCGAGCCGGGCCAGGTCGACGGCGGCCTCGGTGTGGCCGCGCCGCTCGAGCACGCCATCCGGACGGGCGCGCAACGGAAAGACGTGGCCAGGGCGCAGGAAGTCGTCGGGGCGTGAAGCCGGATCCAAGAACTTCCGGATCGTCCACGCGCGGTCGCTGGCGCCGATCCCGCTGCCGGCGCCACGGTGATCGATGGAGATGCAGAAGGCGGTGTCGCAGGTGGCCCGGTCGGCGGGGACCATGGCGGGGATGTCGAGCTGGTCGAGCAGGGACGTATCGCACGGCATGCAGACGAGCCCTCGCGCCCAGCGCAGCATGAAGTTGATCGAGTCTGCGGTGACCCAGCTCGCCGCCATCGTGAGGTCGCCTTCGTTCTCCCGGTCTTCGTCGTCGACGACGAGGACCATCTCGCCCCGCCGCACACGCTTGAGGGCTTCCTCGATCGTGGCCAGGTTCATGATGGAGTTACTCCTCGTTGAGTATGGGCGTGGCGATCACGGTGTGGTGCCAGGCAGCGTGACGACCATCCGGCAACCATGGGGGTCGAGCGTCTCGGGATGGATCTCGCCGCCATGGAGGTCGACGATCCACTGCGCGATCGCCAGCCCGAGCCCGGCGCCGCCGTCGCTGGCGGCTCGGGCCTGGTCGGCGCGGTAGAAGCGCTCGAAGACCCGCTCGTTCTCGGCTTCGGGAATCCCCGGGCCCTCGTCGCAGACCTCGATCGTGACCGACGACGCCGTGCGTCGGGCCCTCACCTCGACCCGGCCGCCGCTCGGCGTGTAGCGGACGGCGTTCTCGAGCAGATTGGCCACGACCTGATGCACCCGCTCGGGGTCGCCGTCGGCGGTCAGGTTCGGTGTCTCCACCACCACCGCCACGTCGACGCCGGGGGCGTGCAGCTGCTGTTCGCGCACCGCGTGCGCGAGCACGGGCTCGACCCGGAACTCGGTCCGTTCCAGCGGCACCGCACCGGACTCGAGCCGCGAGAGGTCGAGCAGCTGGGTGACCAGCCGGCCCAGGCGCTCGACCTGGGCGAGCATCACCCGCATCGTCTGCGGATCGGGCGGCTCGACGCCGTCGACGAGGTTCTCGAGCACCGCCTGGAGGGCCGTGATCGGCGTGCGCAGCTCGTGCGACACATTGGCCACCAAGTCGCGCCGGAGCCGGTCGGTCTCGGCGAGCTCGGCCGCCATCCGATTGAAGGCGCGGGCGAGCTCGCCGACCTCGTCGCGCGACGAAGCGGTGACCCGCCGGTCGTAGTTGCCCTTCGCCATGGCCCGTGCGGCGTCGGCCATCTCGCGCAGCGGCGACGTCATGCCCCGAGCGAGGAACCGGACCATCACGAGCGCGAGCGCCCCCGCGATCACCCCGCTGATCGAGGGCCAGATGCCGATCTTGATGCAGGCCCAGAAGGCGACCACCGTCACGACGACGGCGGCGAAGATGACGACCCCGAGCTTGATCTTGATCGACGGGACGGTGTCGAGTGGGCGGCGCGCGG
>JAPSGP010000355.1 GCA_031177445.1 Acidimicrobiia bacterium | reverse complement strand
TTGATGCCGTAGAGGTCGGCGACGTTGCCGGAGAGGATCGCCCGGCGCTGCTCGTCGGTGAGGTCGCGTGCGTGCTCGGCCAGCAGGTCCTGGGACCAGGGCCAGGTCGAGTCGCTGTGCGGGAAGTCGTTGGCCCACATCAGGCGGTGCCAGTTGAGCAGATCGGCAGTCTTGAACGCGACCCAGTCGTCCTGGAAGGTCACGAAGATGTTCTCGGCGAAGTACTCCGACGGCAGCCGCGAGAGCTCCTGGCCGGCGGGTAGCCAGTACCGGTGCCGCTTGTAGGCGTGGTCGAGCCGGTACATGTAGTGCGGCACCCAGCCGGCATCGGCCTCGACGCACACGACCTTCAGGCGGGGGTGCCGCTCGAACACGCCACCGAGAACGAGCGTGCCCATGATGTCCTGGCAGCCGCGCATGATCGAGAGGAACCCATTCATCTTCGGTCCCCGGATCGGCGACGTCTCGCGAGTGGTGAGGATGTGGAACGACAGCGGCAGCTCGAGCTCGACCGCGACCTCCCAGAAGGTGTCATACACGGGGGAGTCGTAGTCCTCGACCGCGGGGTTGCCGGGCATCATCACGCCGCGCAAGCCGAGCGCGGCGATCGCGCGCAGGTCCTCGATGCCCTCCTCGGGTGTGCGCATGGCGGTCTGACCGCATCCCAGCAGGCGATCGGCGCGCCCCGAGCAGTATTCGGCGATCCAGCGGTTGTAGGCGTCGAAGCACGCCTTCTTGTAGTCGAAGTCCTTGTGGTTGCAGAGCTGCATGCCGACGGTGGGGTAGAGGACCTCGGCTGCCACCCCGTCACGGTCCTGATCGGTGAGCCGGACCTCGGGATCCCAGCCGCCCCGGTGGAGCTGCTCGAAGCGCACGCCGGCGAGACGGATCTCCTCGGCGGGTTTGCCGGCGGCGGCGACCAGCCCCATCGGCACCGGCGTCTTCATGCCCGGGATGACGAAGAGGTCGCCGACCTCGTCGCCCATGTACTCGAGACGCGGCGCCTCGTCGCGCCACTTCGCGTCGATGCGGTCGACGTAGGTGTCCGGCGGTTCGGTGATGTGCGAGTCGGCCGAGATGACCGGGAAGTCCACGTCGAGGATCGTACGCCGGTCCGCGCCGCTCCGACTTAGGATCGCCGGTGTTGGATCGCCCGTTCCGCTTCGGACTGCACTTCTGGCAGCTCCCGGTCGGCGATTGGCGCGAGCGGGTCCGACACTACAAGCGTTGGGGTTTGCGACCATCACGCTCACCAACCACGTCGTGGTCCCACAGTGGGGGTCGCGCCACTCGTCGACTGGCCGGTGGGAACGGTCGAGCGCTCCGGCAAACGATCAGGCGCGCAATGTGGGAAGGACCTCGCTGGCGAAGCACTCGAGCGCGGCCCGGGCCTCCGTGGGATCGGCACCGAGCGTGGGGCCGGTGACCACGAGCTTGTCCAGCCCGAGGTCGACGAGCTCGGCGAGGCGACGCACGCACCGGTCTGGCGGGCCCACGATCGCGAAGCGGTCGATGAACTCGGGCGTGAGAACCGACGCCTGGGGCGATCCGATCTGGGTGTGGCGGGTCATGTCGTACGTCCCGCGAACGTGCCCGAGGACCTCCCGCTGGGTGGCGTCGACGGGCCCGCTCGGTGTGCCGTGCATGACTGCGAACCGCGCGAAGGTCGAGAGACCGCCACTCACGAGGGTGCGGGCCACGTCGACGTCACGGTGGGCGACGACGTTCACGAACGCTCCGATGGGGACGCCGGCCTCGATCGCGGTGGCCGCCTGCGCTCGTCGCGCGGTCTCGACCCCCCAATGCACGCGCTGGGGATCGGCGCCGACCGCGAGCATCACCCGATCGGCGAGGCGGGCCGCCGTCGTGATGACGCGCTCGCCGGTGGCTGCCACCTCGACCGGCACCTTCGGGGTCGTCGGCGTCATCCAGTGCAGACGGCTCGACTCCGGTGCGCTCGCGAGTGCGAGTGATTCGATCGTGGGCGCGACCGATTCGTGGAACACGAGCTCCTCGAAGGCGATCGACTCTCCTCGCAGGTAGGCCTGGAGCGCGGTGAGGTACCGGTCGAACAGGGCCACCGTCGCCGGTGCCCGCCCGAGGTGCGCGAGCGCGGAGTCGCCCCTGCCGATGCCGAGCACGAACCGCCCGTCGCACGCCAGTTGCAGCGCCGCCGCCGCGGCTGCGGTCACGGCCGGATGCCGGGTGACGGGGTTGGTCACGGCCGTGCCCAGCCCGATGCGCTCGGTCGCCCGGGCTGCGAGCGCGAGACCGACGTAGGCGTCGCCGGCCAGGTTCTGCGAGTCGACGACCGCGAAGCCGTCGAAGCCGGCCGCCTCGGCGCGCACCGCAGCCCGCTCGACGAGCCCGGGAAGCGGTACCCCGGCCGTCCACACCTCGGCGGCCGTCATCGCCCGTATCTCCGAGCATGGGCGCAGGAGACCCCCCGATGACCGGAAGCACTGCGCCAACGCATCGAGAATCGGCGAGCGGTTACGGGTCGACGAGCGCGGTGGCGTAACCGTTGACGACCTCGCTGCCATCCTGGTTCCGCGTCGAGACCGCGAGGTCGACGTAGCGGCGGCCATTCTCCTCCCGCACCGCCTCGACGGTCGCGCGGGCGGTGAGGGAGTCGCCGGGCCAGACCTGATTGACGAAGCGCACCCCGAAGCGCTGCAGGCGGCCGTCGCCGACCCAGTCGGTGAGCATGCGACCGGTCATCGCCATGCTGAGCATGCCGTGGGCGAACACCGTCGGGTACCCCGCGACCTTCGTCGCGAACGTTTCGTCGGTGTGGAGTGGGTTGTAGTCGCCCGACGCGCCCGCGTACTGCACGATCTGGGTGCGGGTCAGGTTGTCGACGACCACGGCCACGTGCTCCTCGCCGACCTCGAGCTCGCTCGCCCGCAGGGCCATCAGCTTCCCTCCTGCTCGACCACCCGCTCGGTGCGCACGCTCACGATGCGAGCGGTGACGACGGGCTCGCCCGACTGGTCGCGGAACTCCTGGATCAGCTCGCTGAACTTGAGCAGCCCGGCGCGCCGTCCCTGCTTCTCCCATGACTCGCCGCGCTTCGTGGTGACGCTGAGCACCTCTCCGGGGCGAAGCGGCCGGTGATACTCGAAGTGCTGCTCGGCGTGGAGCCCGGTGCCGCCTCCGCTGCCGCCATCTCCGCCGCCGGCCCCGCGCTGAACACCGGTGGGCTCACGACCGGAACCGAACCACGGCTCGCCGGTCTTGGGTCGCAGCGGGTAGTCGGGGTCGTACTGCGCGCTCGCCTGCACGAACGTCGGCGGGGCGATGATCCCGCCGGGCTCGGTGGCGGCGGCGTACTCCGCGTCGGAGTAGATCGGATTGGGATCGCCGATCGCGCGGGCGAACAGCATGATCTGCCCCGCTTCGATTGGGAAGCGCTCGACTGCCATGGTGTGTTCCGCCTGTATCGGGAAGCTCGGACCGGACATCGCACATATCTATCAGCGAATGCCGAACTACGTTCGCGCCGATCACCCAGCTGAGCCGGTTGCTCCCGAACGACACGTGCTCGGTCACGAGGCCGCAGTCTCAGGCTGCGCTGCTGTTCCAGACCGGTGACGATCGCATGAAGCAGAATGACTGCCTTG
>JAPSGP010000096.1 GCA_031177445.1 Acidimicrobiia bacterium | reverse complement strand
GCAATGCGCTGGCCAGTCAGCGCATTGCCGGCATGGGCGATTACTTTCGCGTCCCGAACCGGTCCATACAGCTGAGCCCGACAGGAGGACACGATGACCCAGCACGCAGTCGGAACCCGGGAGGAGTGGCAGGCCGCCCGCGACGAGCTCGCGAAGCTCGAGGCAGAGCACTCAGAGCTTGGCCGAAAGGCCGCGGAGAAGCGGCGTGAGCTCCCCTGGGTCCCGGTGGACAAGGAGTACGAGTTCGACACCGAGGATGGGAGGAAGACGCTCGCCGAGCTGTTCGACGGCCGCTCCCAGCTCCTCGCCTACAACATCATGTACGGGCCCGACTACGAGGTCGGCGCCTGCCCCGGCTGCACGAACCTCGGGGACGAGCTCGACGGCACGCGCGTGCATCTGAACCATCGCGACGTGACGCTGATCTGCTTCTCACGGGCGCCGATCGACCGGCTGACCGCCTACAAGGAGCGGATGGGCTGGACGTTCCCGTACGTCTCGACCCACGGGACCGACTTCCCCTTCGACTTCGGGCTCGCGCTGACGCCCGAGCAGGCCGGACAGATCCCCGAGATCAACGATATGGTGGCCAACCCGCCGGGCTGGCTGCAGGACTGGTCGGACCAGGTCGGCGCGAAGCTCGAGGACGGCCTGCGCGAGAACCCGAGCTTCATCGTCTTCGCGCGCGAGGACGGGACCGTCTACCACACGTACACGGTCGCCGCGCCTGATCCGTTCGTCGCGCCGTACAACTCCTTCCTGCTCGACCGCACGCCGAAGCCCCCGCCCGAGGAGCCGCGGGCCTGGCGCAAGGACGAGTACCCGGACGCCTGAGCACCGGACGCGATCAGCGGCTTCTGATGAGCTTGCCAAGCCGGCCCGCCCACAGCGTGGCGGCACGGTGCGATCAACCGACTCGCGTTATCCGGAGCTCGAGAGCCTTCGGTCGATTCGCTTGAGCAGCACCGCGTTCGTCGCGACGATGATCGAGCTGGCCGACATCAGCAGCGCCGACCACTCCGGCCGCAGTTCGATGCCGAGCGACGGGGAGAGGACGCCGGCGGCGATCGGAATCGCCATCAGGTTGTAGATCGACGCCCAGCCAAGGTTCTGCTTCATCTTCCGCACGGTCGCACGCGATAGCGTTATGGCGGCCGCGATGTCGGCCGGGTCCGAGCGCATCAGGACGACGTTCGCGGTCTCGATCGCGACATCGGTGCCGGCGCCGATCGCGATACCGACGTCGGCCTGAGCCAGCGCGGGCGCGTCGTTGACGCCGTCGCCGACCATCGCGACTCGCTTGCCCTCACCCTGGAGACGCTTGACGTAGTCGGCCTTGTCCCCGGGGAGGACCTCGGCGAAGACGCGGTCGATGCCGAGCTGCTTCGCGACCGCCTCGGCAGTACGCGCGTTGTCGCCCGAGATCATCGCCACTTCAAGGCCGAGCTCCCGGAGGTCTCTGACCGCCGCCGCGGCCGAGGAACGCAGCTGGTCGGCCGCCGCCACCAATCCGGCCGGACGACCGTCGACGGCGACGAACATCGCGGTCTTCCCGGCCTCGGCCAGCTCCGTCGCCCTCCCGCCGAGCCCGTCGGAGGCGATCCGCTCACGGTCCAGGAGGCGGGCGTTGCCGACCGCCACCGCGCGCCCGGAGACCGTGGCCTTGAGTCCGTGTCCCGCGACCGACTGGAAGTCGCTCGCCTCGGTGAGTTCCAGGCCGCGCTCCCTCGCTCCCTCGACGATCGCCTCGGAGAGCGGGTGCTCGGACCCGCCCTCGGCGCTCGCGGCGAGCGCCAGCAGCTCGTCCTCCTCGAAGCCGTCGGCGGTGACGACATCGGTCAGCGTGGGCCGCCCGACGGTGAGCGTGCCGGTCTTGTCGAGGGCAACGGCATCGAGAGATCCCACGCCCTCGAGCGTCGCGGCGTCCTTGATCAGGATGTTGTGGCGCGCGCCGATCCCCGTGCCGACCGCGACGGCGGTCGGCGTGGCGAGGCCGAGCGCGTCGGGGCATGCGATGACGATGGCGCTGACCGTGAACGTCAGCGCGGTGATGAAATCCTCGCTGGAGAAGAAGGTCCACGCGGCGAACGTGAGCAGGCCGGCGGAGATGGCCACTATCACGAGCACGCCGGCAGCGCGATCGGCGAGACGCTGGCCGGGCGCCTTCGAGTTCTGCGCGCGTTCGACGAGATCGATGATCCGGCCGAGCGCGGTGTCGGCGCCCACCTTGCTCGCCTCGAAGGTGAGGCTGCCGGTTCCGTTGATCGAGCCGCCGATGACCTCGTCGCCGACCTCCTTCTCGACGGGGATCGACTCGCCGGTGACGAGGCTCTCGTCGATCGAGCTCGCCCCTGCTGTCACTACGCCGTCGACGGGCACCTTGTCCCCGGGGCGGAGCCGGACCACGTCGCCGAGCTGGATCTCGGCCGTGGGCAGGTCGACCTCCTCGCCCTCGCGGATCACTGTGGCTGTGGGCGGCACGATGTCGAAGAGCGCTCGCAGGCTGTCGCTCGTGCCCTTGCGGCTCTTCATCTCCATCCAGTGGCCGAAGAGGACGAACGTCACGAGCATCGCGGCGGCCTCGAAGAACGTCTCCTGGCCGACGATCGTGAGGATCACGCTCGCGCCCCAAGCGGCCAGGACTCCCACCGCGATCAGGACGGACATGTTGAGCGTGCGCTGGCGCAACGACGTGTAGGCGCCGCCGATGAAGATCCACCCCGCGTACCAGACGATCGGGGTCGAGAGGACGAGCATCACCAGGTTGCGCGCGGTCTCCGACTCGAGCAGCTCGAAGCCGAAGGTGTTGACGGCGATCGGGGAGAAGAGGACCACCGGGATCGTCAGAACGAGCGCGACAAGGAAGCGATTGCGCATGTCTCGCGCCATCGCTTCGGCCATCTCGGCTCCGCCCATGTCGTGGTCCATGCCTGCGTGCTCGCCGTCGGTCTCCGACGGGTGTGCGTGATCGCGCTGGGCCGATGTATGCGGCAGCTCGTACTGCATGCGATCGCGGGTCGTGCCGCAGGTGATGGGCGCCATCTCGGCGGTGTGCGCCAGCTGCCCAGCTGACCTCATCCCGGGCTCGTCGTCGCAGCGGTAGCCGCAGCGGTGAACGGCCGCGCGGACGTCCGTCTCTGAGAGGCGGCTCGGCGCGAACTCGACCTGGAGCGTGCCGGTGTCGAAATCGAGCGAGGCATGCTCGACGCCGTCGAGCTCGTTGACCGCGTCGAGCACGGACGCCGCGCACGACAGGCAGGCGAGATCGTCGATCGTCAGCCGCGTGAGCTCCGGCGCCTGCGATGGAGGCGCGGTTCCCTGGTTCGATGCCGCCATCAGCCGCGCCTCATCAAGCGGCCGACGGCCGCCATCAGCTCGACGGTGCGCTCGTCCTGCTCTGACGCCGCCCCGCCAATCACGCAGTGGCGCGCGTGATCGTCGAGGAGACCGAGTGCGACCTTGTCGAGCGCCGCCTGCGCAGCGCTGATCTGCGTCAGAACGTCGATGCAGTAGCGGTCCTCCTCAACCATCCGCGTGACACCGCGGACCTGCCCTTCGATGCGGGCGAGCCGCTTCAGCAGCCCTTCCTTTGTGGCCGTGTAGCCGCGCGTTGGTGTGTCGGTCGTTGCCATGGCGGGCAGTATACACATACCCCCCCAGGGTTTTGCTAGGGTGTGAGGCCGATGGATCAGGCGAACAACGAGGTCGCGGCGAACCAGCGGCTCGAGCTCCCCATACAGGGCATGACCTGTGCGTCCTGCGCGGCGCGTGTGGAGAAGCGCCTGAACGAGGTCGAGGGCGTCGACGCGACCGTCAACTACGCGACGGAGCGCGCCACCGTGCGGTTCGATTCGGCGCGTGCGGCACCCGATCGGCTGCTCGAGGCAGTCCGATCAGCCGGCTACGACGCTCGGCTCCCCGGCGATGACCGGGAGCGACCCAAGCGCGGTGAGCCGGATGAGACCGCCTCGCTTCGACGTCGCCTGTTCATCTCCGCTGTCCTCACGCTTCCGCTGCTCGCGATCGCGATGGTTCCCGCGCTTCAGTTCGACTACTGGCAGTGGCTCGCACTCGGTCCCGCAACCGCCGTCGTGTTCTGGGGCGGCTGGCCATTCCACCGCGCGGCCTGGACCAATCTGCGCCACGCCACCGCCACGATGGACACGCTCATCTCGCTGGGCACGCTTGCGGCTTGGGGCTTCTCACTGGTCGCGCTCGTATTTCTCGACGCAGGCGAACCGGGGGCGGAAATGGCGCTCGACCTGTCGCTCGAGGCCGGCTCGGGCAGCAGCGCCGTCTACTTCGAGGTCGCCGCGGTCGTGACCACGTTCGTGCTCGCCGGTCGCTACTTCGAGTCCCGGGCACGACGGCGCGCGGGCGCGGCTCTCGAGGCGCTGCTCGAGCTGGGGGCCAAGGACGTCGCCGTCCTCGACGAGGACGGCAGCGAGCGTCGCATCCCGGTCGAGGCGCTCCAGCGAGGTCAGCGCTTCGTGGTCCGCCCCGGCGAGAAGGTCGCCACCGACGGCGTCGTCGAGGCTGGTTCCTCGGCAGTCGACCGGTCGTTGATCACGGGTGAGTCGATGCCCGTGGAGGTGGCCCCCGGCGACGATGTCATCGGCGCGACCGTGAACGCCGGCGGTCGGCTGGTGGTGCGCGCGACCCGCGTCGGGTCCGAAACCGCGCTCGCGCAGATCAGCCGGCTTGTGACCGAGGCGCAATCGGGGAAGGCTCCCGTACAGCGGCTCGTCGATCGGGTCTCCGCGGTCTTCGTGCCGATCGTGATCGCACTCGCCGCGGCGACGCTTGGCTTCTGGCTGGCCGACGGCTCGGACGTGGCTTTCGCGTTCACCGCGGCCGTCGCGGTGCTGATCATCGCCTGCCCCTGCGCGCTCGGGCTGGCGACCCCGACGGCGCTGCTCGTCGGCACCGGCCGCGGCGCACAGCTCGGCATCGTGATCAAGGGTCCCGAGGTCCTTGAATCGACCCGCCGGATCGACACCATCGTGCTCGACAAGACCGGGACCGTGACCACGGGCCGGATGGCGCTGGTGGATCTCGTCCAACCCACGGACGGTGACGCAGAGGAGACGCTCCGCCTCGCCGGCGCGCTCGAGGATGCCTCCGAGCATCCGATCGCGAGGGCGGTCGCCGACGCGGCGCGCGAACGCGTCGGCGCCCTGCCCGCTCCCGAGGCTTTCGCAACCCGCGAGGGGCTCGGAGTTGAGGGAGAGGTCGCCGGTCACCGGGTCGTGGCGGGCCGGGGAGCGCTGCTCGCAAAGCGGGGCATCGAGATGCCCGCCGAGCTCGAGGCGGCTCGCCGAGCCGCCGAAGGCGAGGGTCGGACCGCGATCGCAGTCGGAGTCGATGGCACAGTGCGCGCGATCCTCGTGGTCGCCGACACCATCAAGACGACCAGCCGCGAGGGAATCGATCGGCTGCGCAGGTTGGGCCTCGAGCCGGTCCTGCTTACCGGCGACAACGAGACGACGGCCCGCGCGGTCGCAGCCGAGGCTGGGATCGATGACGTGATCGCCGAGGTGCTGCCGTCCGAGAAGGCCGCCGTCGTGAGCCGGCTTCAGCGCGACGGTCGGGTCGTCGCGATGGTCGGCGACGGCGTCAATGACGCCCCGGCGCTCGCCCAGGCCGATCTCGGACTCGCGATCGGGACCGGCACGGACGTGGCAATCCAGGCGTCGGACCTCACACTGGTCGCGGGCGATCTTCGTGCCGCGGCCGACGCGATCCGGCTTTCGCGTCGGACGCTGACGACAATCAAGGGCAACCTGTTCTGGGCCTTCGCCTATAACGTGGCGGCGATTCCACTCGCTGTGCTGGGGTACCTGAACCCTGTCGTCGCCGCCGCGGCAATGGCGTTGTCGAGCTTCTTCGTCGTGTCGAACTCGCTGCGCCTGCGGGCGTTTCGGCCCGAGCGCGACGATTCGTCACAGGGCGCGCCCGCGGTTACGCGCACTCGGCAGAGGCTATCCGCGCTTGTAGGCCGATACCCGCTCGACGATCCCCAGCTTTGAGCGCTCGAGGGTGCTGACCTCGAGCCCCGCCGTGTGCAGGTGGTCGAGCGGCTCGCGGGTCAGGTGGTCGCAGCAGAAGCGAACCGACGGAACGTTCAGGAGGCTCTGAACGAATCGGACCGAGCCGCTCGGGCTGCGTACATGCTCGAGCAGGATCAGCTTGCCGCCCGGCCGCAGCACGCGCGCGGTCTCGGCCACGGCACGCGCGTCGTCTGGCACGCTGCACAGCCCGAGGGTGCAGACCACCGCGTCGAAACGTGCGTCTGGGAAGCTGAGCGAGCCTGCGTCCTCGACGGCGAAATCCGCACGACGCTGGAGGTCGCGCGCTCGGCGACGGGCGATCTCCAGCATGTCGGAGCTGAAGTCGGTGATCGTCAGTTGAGCATCGGGCGGGTAGTGAGGGAGATTGCGCCCCGTTCCGGCGGCGACCTCGAGGACCGCTCCGTGCGCCTGTGAGCATGCCCACTCGCGGCCGCCGGAGAACAGCAGCCGCTCGAAGAACGAAATCGTCCGGTCGTACTGGGGAGCCCGCTCCTGCCAGTACCCGCGCGCGCGGTCGGCGTCATGCCGGTCACGGCGCGACGATCGCCGATTAACGCTTCGAGCGCCCATCAGGGAGTCGAGCAAGCGCCCTCACGCCCGCGACGAACCCGATCCAGGTGCGGCCGGCGCCGCGGATGGCGGTCAGCGTCTTCCTCGTCGGGGAGACGATCCGGCGTTGGCGCTTCGCAGGGCCGATTCGCGCTCGTAGTACTCGTCGACGCCGATCTCGCCGGCTGCAAGCCGCCGATCGAGTACGTCGCGGCCCTCCGGCTGGGCTCCCACCCACCGACCCGAGCGAGCCACGCGAGCGCCGACGTAGACAGCCGTGATCAGCAGAAGTGGAACCGCGAGGACGCAGATCAGCGCGCCCACCAACATCAGCCCTCCGTCGATGCCCATCACGAGTTCGTCTCCCCGCGTGGCGATTTCCAACTCATCGGTCCACCTCCAAACAGTCCGCAGGTGTCTACGACGTTAGCGTAGTAGATTGTCCTGAGAACGTCAAGCAGTGAACCAGCGCCAGACCAGCCAGCCGACCGCGAGGAAGGGCATGGCGCAGGTCATCGCCATGACTACCTCAACGCCGCTTGCCTCCATCTGAGGCCCCGAGAGCGACATCGCCGACGTCAGGTCACCGAGTCCCGCGAGCGCGCCGAAGAAGCTGAGCGCCAGGATCGCGATCGCGGCCGCCGTGGCCAGCAATGCTCGGTGCGTGAGACGCCCGGCGGAGGGCTCGCCGCGCGCCTCGAGCTGGGCAATCCGCACACCGAGCAGTTCCGGTCCGCCGATGGCGGCCGCCATTCCAAGCTCGGGCCACGCCGGCCCCCGGACGACTTTCAGCAGCGCACCGGCTAGCGAGCGGCGCCCGCATATATTCACCGCCCGGCGATCTGCGGCAAGCTCCCGGCCGATCAGATAGCGCCCCTCCAGCTGGCCCAGCGCGGGCAGGAAGAAGAATGCGCTCGCCACCACCCGGGCCAGGACGACCTTGCATGGGTCAAAGTTGCGAACGTGGTAGCGCTCGTGGGTCAAGACCGCGGCCAGTTCGTCACGGGTGGTGGACTCGAGCAGAGGCCTGCTCACCACCACCCGGGGGTGTAGCACTCCATACGTGAACGAAAAGGACTCAGCGGATTCGATCAGGCGTAGCCGGTCGTCGAGCCCGGCGCTCGCACCGGCCACGACGAGACCCCTCGGGGGCACGCCGCTTACAGCTTCGATTCGGCGCGCCAACCGGCGGGAGGCAGCTAGCTGCGCGCCGAGCGACCGGATTCCCAGCACCCCGCTTGCGCCGATCAAACCCAGGAAGGCGGTTGCCGGCGCGAGTACCCAGGCCGTGTCGCCGAAGGCGGCTAGACCGTCGCTCGCCAGACGGAAGAACAGCAGCGACAGCAGAACGCAGGCGGCGGCGGCGAGCGCGAGGTAGAGCGCCACCCCGACCGCGAGGAGCCAGAGGAAGCTCCGGTTGCCGCTATCGAGCGTCATTCCTCTTCGCGCAGAAGGCGCTCGAGGCGAGCCAGCATCTTCGGGTCGGCCCTCGCCTGGTCGAGGAAGTGCGCCACGGCGGCGGGCCCGAAGTCTCGAACGACGCCGTCGACGGCGAGGCCCGCCACGTCGTCGGCAGTCGGCTCATATGCGTAGCCTCGGCCTCGCCGGTCGCGTCGGAGGGCCCCCTTCTTCGAGAGACGGTTCATCACCGTCATGACCGTCGTGTAGGCCAGGCGCTGGGGCCTCCCTTCGTTCAGCCGCCCGAGCAGCTCCCTCACCGTCAACGGCTCCCCCGCCTTCCACAGAGCGCGCATCACTTCAGCCTCGAGCGGCCCGAGCAGCTTGTCCGCGTCGCCCTCGCGTGGCATCGACCGGGAGCTTACTACGCCCGCGTCGTAGACGCGCTACTACTATTACGTCGTAGATGGCTTTTGAGCAGGACAGGCCGGACTTCGAGCGGGAGGGCTTGGTAGAAGGCCTCGAGGGGCAGGCGCGAGAGGCTCGACTTCGCTTACTGGCTCAGCTCTTCGACGCCGGCGTCGAGCTCGCCGAGCTCAAGGAGGCGGCTGCGCAGGACCGTCTGGTGATCCTCCCCGCGGAACGCGC
>JAPSGP010000354.1 GCA_031177445.1 Acidimicrobiia bacterium | reverse complement strand
GACAGCAGCTCGCACGACACGGTCACCCGCCGATCTTTCGAACGCCAGGTCGGGCTGTTCGTCGGCGAGGACGCACCATTCGCGCGCCGCGCCGCCTCCGTCAATGCCTGGCTGGAACCCCTCGAGCCGGGCATGGTCGTGCTCGACGTCGCCTGCGGTGCCGCGCACGTCGCGGAGCAGGTCGCGCCCCATGTGCGCCAGGTCGTCGGCGTCGACCTGACACCCGCGCTGCTCGCTACGGCGGCGGCTCGCCTGCGGGATGCCGGGATCGAGAACGTGCTCCTGCAAGAGGGCAACGTCGCCCGCCTGCCGTTCGTGGACACCAGCTTCGACCTCGTCGTGTGTCGAACCGCGGTCCATCACTTCCCGGAGCCGGAACGCGCCGTGAGCGAGATGCGCCGGGTGTGTCGTCCGGGTGGGCGGGTCGTGGTCGCCGACATGGCGGCGCCGGATGCCGGTGTTCGCGACCGCTTCGACGAGGTCCACCGTCAGCTCGACCCATCACACGCGCACGCGCTCCTCGAAGTAGAGCTGACCGATCTGCTCCGGACACATGTCGGGACCGTGACACGGAGCGAACACGCACCGCCGCTGCGGCTCCCCATCGATTCGATCCTCACCGACGCCGCCGATCGCGAGGCGTGCATGTCCGCCCTGCGGGCCGAGCTCGCCGGCGGGCCCGCGACCGGCTTCGACCCCATCGTCGAGGACGGCGAGATCGCGGTGTCGTTCCGAATCAGCGTCGTCGACGCGACGCGCTCCGTCGACGATGACCGGCTGCAGGGAGCTTCGCTGTGAATCGAGCAGAGCCACGTACAGCTCTGTCACGTATTCGCGGACACCACGTCGAATGGTGGCGGCCCGAGGATCTCGACGGCGCCCGTCGCGGCCGCGGAGTCACGGACTCGGTCGAAATCCACCGGCGAAGCTGACGCTTCCTCGTCGTTCGCCGAGACGCTGGCTCCCCGGAAGAACGCCTCACCGCTTCCGCCCGGGGTCATGAGCGCGAGGATCCGAGCCATGGGCGACGTGACGAGCAGCGCGTGCGCGACGCCGCGAGGGACGGCGGCCACTCCGCCAGGCCCGACGCGATGCTCCTGACCCTCGATGTTGACAAGGATCTCGCCCTCGAGCACGTACACCACGTCGTCGTGATCGGGATGACGGTGGTAGGGGGTGTTCTTCCCCTGGGTCATCACGTCTTCGAACAGCGAGAACGCGCCACCGGTCTCGGCCGCCGTTGCCTTCCACGTGTGCGTGCCCCCACCGAAGAACCAGAGCTGCTCGCCTTCGTCGGCAGCTCGCACGATCGGCACTGCCCCCATCACGTCCTCCTCGACCTCTCCCTGTGAGACTTGAGTATCACAATGAGAGTAAGGTATCATCAGCAGGATGTCAACCGGGTACGAGCACGGCGGACGGACGTACCAGAAGCAGCGCACCCGCGATGCCATGGTTGCGGCTGCGCGCGATCTCGTTCTCCAGGGGCTCACTCCAACCGTCGAGCAGGCGGCAGACGCGGCGCGCGTCTCGCGGGCCACGGCGTATCGCTATTTTCCGAACCAGCGATCATTACTCGTCGCCGCGCATCCCGAGATCGAGACGCAGTCGCTCCTTCCCGCCGATGCGCCCGACGATCCGGTGATCCGTCTCGACCTCGCTATGCAGGCCTTGACCCGCATGATCGTCGACACCGAATCCCAACAACGCACGATGCTCCGGCTCTCGCTCGAGGAGGACGCCGGCCATGGCGACGAGCTCCTGCTTCGGCAAGGCCGGGCGATTCGGTGGATCGAAGAGGCGCTCGCGCCGCTCGAGAGCCGGCTGTCAGGCGCCGAGCTGCGGCGACTCGCGCTCGCCATCCGCAGCGCGGTCGGCATCGAGGCGCTCGTGTGGTTGACCGACGTCGCCGGCCTCGATCGCGACGAGGCCACCGAGATCATGCGATGGTCGGCCGGCGCCATGCTGCAGCGAGCGCTCACGGCCAACGCACCCGTGGCGCTGTGACGCCTTGCTCATCCGCGGATTGCGAAGCGCACGACGGGTACCTGGTATCGCTTCGTGAAGCGCAGCGACCGCAACGAACGAGAGGCCGAGTATGGAGGGAATCACGTTCGATGAGACGCCGGGCGCCTCCGCTCCGGCGCGCCGCGCGCTCAGAGCGGCAGCGGATGGCGCAGCACGCCGGTGCCGGGGAGCCGCCCGGCAAGCACGCGTACGAAGTCGAACGCATCCATCTCGACGCGCTCGCCGCCGGTTTCCTGACTGAACTTGCCGCCGGCAGGGCCCTCGAGCACGAGCTCGAACGGGTCGCCGTGGAGCGCCGCCCACTCGGCGACGATGTCGGCGACGAGGCGCCCGTCGTGGTCGGCGGTCGCCACCATCGGCCGGTCGATCGCGACGGAGATGTCGATGCGGTGCGCCCACACGTCGCGGGTGAAGCCGACGTCGAGCAGGTACTTCAGCGGCGCCCAGCCGATCGGTGGGCCGAACGGGACCGGCAGGTAGCGCATCGGCACGGGCGTCCGCCACCGGCCGTCGACCGCCTTCGGCCCGACCGCGGTGAGCGCGGCGACGAGCTCCTCGTTCGTGAGGTGCGAGCGCTCACGGATCTGCAGCTCGTTGATGCCGTCGACCCAGTGGTGCGAGTCGATTTCCTTGTTCAACGGCCGCCCGCGGCGGAACTGGCGGACGAACTCCCGTACCGACGCCTGCGCGTCGCCGGAGCCGAGGATGTGCAGCGCGACCTTGCGGACGTCCCAGCCCGTGCAGTCCGTCGGCCGCTTCCACTCGTCGTCGGTCAGCGACGCGGTGAGCTCGGCGAAGCGCCGGAACTCCTCCTCCGCGAGGATCCGGGCCTCGGCGCGGTCGATGCGGGGTGCGATGGGGGTTGCAGTCATGGGGTGCTCCTCCGGTTGGCGTCGTCCAGGTAGAGGTCGACGAGTCGGTCGAGATGGCGGGTCCAACGGGTGCCGCCAGGGTCGTTGCTGATCTGCGCGTCGACGAGCCCGGCGACCATGGCGACGAAGCAGTCGATGTCGCCCTGATCCTCGACGCCGGCGGCGTCCAAGCGCGCGATCACTCGGCCCAGCACGTCCTCGGCGAGCGCGTACGACTCGGCCGATGGTTCGAACGTCGGGATCGGGCGCTGGAACAGCAGCTGGCAGCGCGGTGTGTCCGCGAGCACGAAGTCGACGAATGCCTGCATGGACGCCTTGACGGCTCGGCGAGGGTCGTTCGGGAGCCGCTGGGCGTCGAGGCGCTCGAGCAGCTTGCGGTTACCGTCGGCGAACATGGCGTCGTAGAGCGCGTTCTTCGACTCGAAGTACGCGTACAGCGACGGCTGACGGATGCCGAGCCGGCGAGCGAGGCCGTGGAGCGTGAGGCCGCCGATGCCCTCGTCCCGAGCCAGTTCCCACGCCGTGGCGACGATCTCGGCGACCCGCGCCGCCCGCCGCTCCGCGACTGCCCCGGCCGGGGTTCCTATCATCGATAGCCAGTGTACCTATCGGTGATAGGTAGTCAAGGCCGATCGGAACGCACTGAATTGCCCGACCCGAGCGATTCGCCCAAGATGGCGGGCGTGAGCGAGCAGCCACTCTCGGAGGCCCCCCTCGATCCCGGGCTCATCATGCAGGTCGGCATGGGCTTCT
>JAPSGP010000353.1 GCA_031177445.1 Acidimicrobiia bacterium | reverse complement strand
CGACGACGAAGACCGTGCGGCCCAGCGAACGGATCGTCTTGATGATCTCGAACACCTGCTCCACCAGGATCGGGGCGAGCCCCATGGACGGCTCGTCCATCAGCAGCACCTTCGGGTCGGCCATCAGCGCCCGCCCCATCGCAACCATCTGCTGCTCGCCGCCGGACAGGGTCCCCGCCTTCTGCTTCAGCCGCTCGCGAACCCGCGGGAACGTCTCGAGGATCCGCTCCCGATCCTCCGCGACCTTGGCCCGATCCTTGCGCTGGTAGGCTCCCAGGTCCAGGTTCTCGCTCACGGTCATGTTCGAGAACAGGCGGCGATTCTCCGGCACCATCGAGACGCCTCGGCGGACGATCTCGGCCGTGGGCATCCCGCTGACGACCTCGCCGTCCAGCACCACCTCGCCCTCGGAGGGCTGCACGTAGCCGAGGACGGTCTTGAGCGTGGTGGTCTTCCCACTGGCGTTGCCGCCGAGCAGGCAGACCATCTCGCCCGGGTAGATCTCGACGTCCACGTTCCGCAGGACGGCGACCAGCCCGTAGTGCGTGCTGACGTTTCGGAGCTCCAGGATCGGCCGCCGGTCGCCGTCGGCGTCGGAGGCAGCGCGCTTGGGCATCGCCGCGGTCTCGACCGGCTGCCGGCCGACCCCGCTCCGGTCGGCCTCGGCATCGGGGGGCGCCGACCCGACCGAGAGCGTCTCGTCGCTCACCCGACCGCCTTCGTGCCGAGGTACGCCTCGATCACCTGCGGATCGTTCGCGACCTCCTCGTAGGTTCCCTCGGCGATCTTGCGCCCGTAGTCCAGGGCGATCACCCGGTCCGAGACTCCCTTCACCACTCGCATGTCGTGCTCGATCACGAGGACGGTCAGTCCCCGCTCGTCGCGCATGCGTACGATGTGGTCGCGCAGCTCGAGCGTCTCCCTCGGGTTCATCCCCGCCGTCGGCTCGTCGAGGCAGATGACGGTCGGGTCGGTCGCCATGGCCCGCGCCATCTCCAGGCGACGCCGGTTCGCGTAGGACAGGGAGAACGCCGGCTGGTTCTGCCGGTAGCCCGCGAGCCGGGATCCGAAGAACTCGAGCGCCTGCTTGGCCCGGGCGCGGATGCGCTCCTCCTCCCTTCGGGTCTGGGGCGTGCGCAGGATCGCGCCGAAGACGCCCGCCTTCGAGCGCGTGTGCTGGCCCACCATGGCGTTCTCGAGCACGGTCATGTTCGGGAACAGGTGCACCGTCTGGAACGTGCGCGCGATGCCCATCTTGGTGATCTGGTTCGGCGCGAACCCGACGATCCGCTGACCCTGGAACAGCACCTCGCCCTCGTCCGGCGCGTACAGCCCCGTCAGGACGTTGAACATGGTGCTCTTGCCGGCGCCGTTGGGACCGATCACCGAGACGATCTCGCCCTGGTCGACATGCATGTCCAGCCCGGACAGCGCGTACAGCCCGCCGAAGTGCTTGGCCACGTTGCGCAGCTCGAGCAGGTGGCCGCCGTCGCTCACTCGGTCTCGTCCTCGACCTCGACGCCGAGCTCGCCGCCGGCGACCACCGTGGCGAGCGCCTCCGGCTCGCCCTTCGACTTGAGCCACGCGTCCTGCTCGACCTCCTCCTCGTGCAGCTCCCGACTGCGGCGGACGTTCGGCAGCAGGCCCTGGGGCCGCAGGATCATGATCGCCACCAGCACCGCCCCGTAGATCAACAGGCGGAACTCCTCGAACTCGCGAAGGAGCCCGGGCAGGCCGATCAGGACGGCGGCCCCGGCGACCACGCCGGGCAGGCTCCCGAGCCCGCCGAGGATCACGACGGCGAGCGCGGTGATCGACACGAGGATCTGAAAGCTCGCCGGCGTGAGGGATCCGATCTGGACGGCGAACAAGGCGCCACCGAGCGACCCGACCGCGCCGCCCATCGCGAACGCCAGGAGCTTGTAGCGAGTGGTGCTCACGCCCATCGCGTCGGCGACCTGCTCGTCCTCCCGCATCGCGTTCCACGCTCGGCCGATCCTGGATGCGGCGAGCCGGGACGAGACGATCACTGCGAGGATCACGAACGCGAACGCGAGGTAGTAGAAGTGCTGCGGGGGTCGCTGGAAGGAGTAAGACCCGATGGCGGCGTCGGTCACCCCGCGCATCCCCTGGGGACCGCCGACGACGGGCTGCAGCCACCTGGACTCGGCGAGGACGCGGACGATCTCGCCGAGGCCGAGCGTCACGATCGCCAGATAGTCGCCGCGCAGCCGAAGCACCGGGGCGCCGATCAGCAGGCCGACGCCGGCGGCCATGATGACCACCACCCAGATCGCGACGTAGAAGTTCAGGTCCATCGAGAACGCGGGTGCCGCGGAGCCGGTCGTCGTGTTCAGGGTCGCGCCGGTGAGCAGCGCCGTCATGTAGGCACCGAACGCGAAGAACGCCACGTAGCCGAGGTCCAGCAGGCCGGCGTAGCCAACGACGATGTTGAGCCCGAGCCCGAGCAGCACGAACACCATCACGCTGCCGAGCACCTGCGAGATCACCGACCCGACGAGCAGCGGCAGGACCAGCAGCACGGCCAGGATCGCGAGCAGGATCGCCGCCTTCACGGGGGCCCGCTCGGTCATCGCGGTCCGGACCCTGTCGCGGGTCTCGGGACCGCTGCGCCGCCACAGGAGGTTGCCGGCGCCCGCGACGACGAACAGCCCGACCGCACCGCTCCAGGTCAGGCTCCTGGTCGAGGAGCTGTAGAGGAAGTCCGGTTCGATGCCGAGTTCCTGCAGCGCGATCGGCACGATCCGCTGGAGGAGCCCCATGAGGATCACCGTGATCGCGCCGATCGCGAGGGCGGAGGTCGCGACGCGGTCCGCGGCCTGCGCCGCGCCACCGAGCCCGCCGGCCGCCATCCCCAGGACGACGAGGATCAGCAGGCCCGTTCCGAGCCCGGCCTCGAAGGTGACAAACTCGATCAGCCCCGGCGTGACGGCGATGAACACCTCGCGGATGCGGGTGACGTCGATCCACTCCGCAGCGAGGACCGTCCCGACGAAGGCGCCCGCCGCGACCGCCCCCGCGAGGGTGCCGGCCAGCGCACCGGTCGCGGTGGACGCTGTCTTGCGTTCGCCGCCGACGATCCGCGGGCGTGTGACGACGTACCCGACGACGAACGGCGGCAGGACGAGCAGCAGTCGGCCCAGCGTGATCTGGTCCGAGACGAGGTTCAGATCGGCGAACCGCTCGATCAGCCCGACGAGCGCGAAGTAGACGAGGACCGCGGCGCCGACGATCCCGGCACGGATCACCGAACCGAGCGGGATGGGAACGATCACCCGGGTCACACCTTCTCGGCCTCGCCGGTCCCCAGGATCCCGCCCGGCCGGAACACCAGCACCAGGACGAGGACGAGGAACGTGAAGGCCGGCTTGAGCTGGAACGGGGACGGGATGTTGTACCCGGTGAGGATCAGCGACGGCCCGAGTGACTCGAGGAGTCCGAGCGTGAGGCCCCCCAGCGCGGCGCCGGCGATGCTGCCGATCCCGCCGAGGACGGCCGCGGTGAAGGCGGCGATCCCGGGCTGGAACCCCATGAAGAAGTTGACCGCCTCGAAGGTCATCGCGAACAGCACGCCCGCGATGCCTGCCAGTACCCCGCCGATCGCGAAGGTGACGACGATCACGCGGTTGACGTTGATCCCC
>JAPSGP010000352.1 GCA_031177445.1 Acidimicrobiia bacterium | reverse complement strand
CCAGTGCGGGTGCGCTCGTGCTCGCGATCGCGTCGGCATGGTTCGTGGTCTGGATGCTCGGCGTCTTCCGCGACCGTGGCTACATCAGCCGCCACGTCTGAATCGATTTCCCGAGCGTTGGTGCACAACAGGCGGATATAGACCCCTCAACTGCACCAACGCAGCGGCGCGGTGTTACCCGCTAGCCGCGGAGTGCCTTGACCGACGAGGCGTCGGCTTGCTGCAGCGCCTCGTTCACCAGCGAGTTCACGAGCTCGCCCATGTGCTCGAAGCCCTCGCCCAGGGTCTTGCCCATCCGGTACCGGGCGTGGATGCCCTCGACGATGATCGCGAGCTTGTAGAACGCGAACACGACGTAGAAGTCGAGATGGTCGACGGCGCGCCCGCTGACCGCGGCGTAGTGCTCGACGACGTCGTCCTTCGAGAGGAAGCCGGGCTGCGCCGCGATCGCCTCGCCGGTCGCGACCATCTGCGCCTGCGATTGGCCCCAATAGAGCAGGAACAGCCCGACGTCGGCGACCCGCTCGCCGACGTCGACATCTCCCAGTCGAGCACCGCGACGACTCGGCCGGCATCGTCGGGCGCGAGCATCGTGTTGTCGAGCCGGTAGTCGCCGTGCACGATCGCCGGCAGCCCCGACTCCGGGAGCGCCGCCCGCAGCCGCCGGCCGAGCTCGTCGATGGCGGGCAGGTCGTCCGCCTTCGAGCGCTCCCACTGCTCCCGCCAGCGACGGAGCTGGCGTTCCATGAACCCGTCGGGACGACCAAAATCGCCGAGCCCGACGGCGTCGTAGTCGACCGCGTGGATCCGGGCAAGCACGTCGACGAGCTCACGCGAGCACGCGGCGGCCTGCTCCGGCGTCAGGGCGGCGATCTCCTCGGCCGTGCGCAGGATGCGTCCGTCGACGCGCGCCATCACGTAGAACGGTGCGCCGTTCACCTCGACGTCGTCGCAGAACGCGAGTGTCCGGGGTACAGGCACGTCGGTGTCAGCCAGCGCGGTGAGCACGCGGTACTCCCGCGCCATGTCGTGCGCGGTTGGCAGCACGTGCCCCAGTGGCGGTCGTCGCAGCACCCAGTCGTGCTCGCCGTCGCTGATGCCGTACGTCAGGTTCGATCGCCCGCCGGCGATCAGCTCTGCCGACAGCGGGAGATCCTCAGCCCCTTCGACGTGCTTGGCGAAATACACGCGCAGCGCGTCGAGATCCACTCCCTCGACTTCTTCATCTTCCCCCACGCCCCGCAGCCTAAAGGGCGAGCGAAGAAGAAGGCCCGAGGTCGGAGGGTCGCCGTACGGCGCGTTGAACGAACGAAGACGCCATGGGCGTTGCCTTCGTGAGAGAAGTGCCCTAGGCGGCCCGCAAGACCTCGGGCCACAGGTGAAGCTGGCGCGTCAGGCGACGCGGGGCGTGCGGGGCTGCACCGGCGTCCCGTCACCCTTGGGGTAGCGGGCGACGCGGCCGACGGGCATGTCGACCCGGTAGCCGGCGGCGGCGCGGTCCTCTTCCGACTCGCCGCCCCAGAACCCGTACTCGCGCTGCTCGCGCGCCCAACGGCGGCACGGCTCGAGCACCGGGCAGGCGTGGCAGATCCCACGGGCCTGGCGCTCGCGCACGATGCGAGCCTCGGGGCGCTCGCCGGCGGGAGCGAAGAAGAGCTCGGTCCGGCCCTGGCATGCCGCCTCGGCGGTCCACGCGAGAGGGCCGGTGAAGATGAGATTGGAGACCGTCTCGGCCACCACGCGCACGTTCCTCTCGAGATGTAGCAATCGGCTGTGCGAGGAGGATCTCGGGGAGCCGGTGGGGGGCTACCGACCCCCCGAGCCGTCCTGCGCCATCCATGGTGCACGCTGGAGGAGAATCTGTCCAACAGTCAGATGCGATAGTATTCATCGCTACCAGAGATGCAGGTCGCTGACCAGCAGCGACCGGAGAAAGGCCCGAGCATGCACCTGCGACACCTCGACACCCTGCTGGCGATCGCCGAGACGGGGTCCTTCACCGCCGCCGCCGACGTCCTGTCGACGGTCCAGTCCAACGTCTCCGAGCAGGTGCGCCAGCTCGAGGAGGAGCTGGGGGCGGAGCTCCTCGTGCGACGCCGGAAGGGCGCCGTGCCCACGGAATGCGGCGAGGCGGTGCTCGAGCGCGCCCGCCGCATCCGTCGTGAGCTCGAAGCCATGCGCGACGACCTGTCGATGCTCCAGGGGCTCCAGTCGGGCCACTCGAGCTTCGGCATCGTCGGCACCGCCAGCCGCTGGCTGATCCCGGCGCTCGTCGCCGACCTGCGCACCACGGCGCCCGGGGTCCAGCTGCGCATCAACGAGGGCGCCTCCGAGCGACTCGGGGCCGAGGTGCTCGCGGGCGAGCTCGCCCAAGCAGTGGTCACCGAGCCGATGACCTCGCCGCGTCTGGTCAGCGAGCACCTGCTCGACGAGGAGCTCGTCGGCCTCGTGCCCGCCGACGCGCCCGACTTCGGCTCGCGACCGGTCGCGCTGCGGAAGCTGGCCGAGCTCCCGATGATCCTGCCCCCGATCGGGAACCCCCTGCGCCGGGAGGTCGATGATGCCGCCGCCGCGGCCGGGGTCACGCTCTCGGTCCTGGTCGAGATCGAGGGCATCCGGCTCGTCGCCGACATGGTCGCGGCCGGCGGCGGCGCCTCGGTGCTCCCGGAGACGGCCGTGCCGCCCGAGCTCACCGGGGTGCGGCGGGTGAGCCTGCGCGACGTGCCCCCGCGGCGCCTCGGTCTGATCACCACCCGCGACGCCCAGCTGTCGCTCGCGGACCGAGCGGTGCGCGACGGCGTCCTGCGCATCATCGCCGGCCACCGCGAAGAGCTCGCCGCCGCCAGCTGACGTCGCTAGGTTCGCGTCGTGGTCGATCGACCCGCGCCCAAGCCCGCCGACCGTGGCCGCCAGATCCGCATCGGTGCCGCCGTCGTACTGGCCGCGCTGCTGCTCATCTTCGGGTTCGAGAACAGCGAACGGGTGAAGATCGACTTCATCTTCTTCAACCGCGAGTCGCGCCTCATCTACATCATCATTGGATCGGCGATTCTGGGCGCCATCGTCAGTGCGCTCGTGCGGCGCGGGAGGGCGCGAGGCCGCGAACGCGGTCGCGATCACGACTGAGATAGGGCTGGAATACCGAGCTCACGCGATCGTTCAGGCAGCCAGCGTCGTTTTCGAGGTTCCCTGCCTGAACGACGCGCGTGATGGAGCCTGCCCTAGCCGCGCGGGGTGACGACGACGCGAGTCCCGGCGATGGTCAGCTCGCGGCGCGGTCCGTCGCCGGCGACGTCGACCTCGAGCCGGTCGACGCCGGCCTCGCCCGGTCGGTGCTCGATCGCGATCCGGCCGCCCCCGGGCCAGCCGAGCTCCACCCATCCCTCGCCGGCATCGACCTGCCGGCCGCCCAGCACTCCGGTGTAGAGCGAGGCCGCATCGGGCAACGACGGCGAGCGCAGCACCGTCCTGCGAAGCACCGGGGCGCGATCGGCGCGTGGCGGCGGCTCGGGCCACCAGCGCGGGTGACCTTCCGGTCCACGCTCGTATACGAGCTCGAGCAGCTCCCGACGGCCGGGGAAGCCGTGGGCCTCGGCCAGCTGGACGACCGTGCCGTGGGCGTCTCGGGGATGGAGGAACGCTTCCTTCCAGTTCGGGTTGGAGACA
>JAPSGP010000095.1 GCA_031177445.1 Acidimicrobiia bacterium | reverse complement strand
AGCATCATCAACACCTCCTCGGTGCTCGGCCTCATCGGGTCGGAGGGATACGCAGCGTACGGAGCCGCCAAGGCGGGCCTGGTCGCGCTCACGCGTCAGCTCGCCACCGAGTACGGCCCCAAGGTGCGCGCCAACGTCATCGCGCCCGGATCGATCGACACGCCGCGCTTTCGGAAGGTCACCGCCGAGATGGCTGATGGCGAAGCGTTCCTCGAGGGCCTGCTCGGCAACATCCCGCTGCACCGGCTCGGGACCGCAGAAGATGTGTCCCGGGTCGCGTTGTTCCTCGCCAGCGATCTCTCTACCTACACCTCCGGCGCGGTGATCCCGGTCGACGGCGGACTGGCGGCGTACCGATGACCCGCAGGAGGAGGGCATGACGCGGCCACTCGAGGGGCGGAGCGCGATCGTGACCGGCGGTGCCTCCGGGCTCGGGGAGTGCATCGCACACCGCCTCGCCAGCGAAGGCGCCGTCGTCGCGGTCGCCGACGTCGACGAGCCCGGGGCCCAGCTGGTCGCGGCGTCGATCGTCAAGGCCGGCGACGACGCCGAACCGATGATGGTCGACGTGACCCAGGAGGGTGAGGTGGCGGCGATGGTCGATGCCGTCGTCGAGCGCACCGGGAGCCTCGACATCCTCGTGTGTAGTGCCGCAGTCGAGGTGCGCGCCTCGCTCGAGGACACCAGCGACGGCGACTGGCAGCGCGTTCTCGACGTGAATCTCAAGGGGCCGTTCCTGTGCCTCAAGCACGGCATTCCCGCGATGGTCCGTGCCGGTGGCGGCTCCGCGATCCTCCTCGGATCGGTGCTCGGCGCGATCGGCTCACCGGGGTACGCCGCGTACTGCGCCTCCAAGGGCGCGCTCGTCAACCTCGCGAAGCAGGCGGCGATCGAGCACGCGCCCGACCACGTGCGTGTGAACGTGGTGTCGCCCTCGGCGTCCGAAACCGGCCTGTTCATCCGGGTCGCGGAATCCACCGACGATCCCGAGGGCATCAAGGCGATGGTCGCGGAGCGCACGCCCATGGGCCGACTGGCGACTGCTCAGGACGTGCACAACGCGGTCCTCTTCCTCGCCTCCGACGAGTCGGCGTACGTCAGTGGCGCGGTGCTCCCGCTCGACGGCGGGATGGCGGCCCGCCGCGTCTGACGTTTCTGCGACACTGGTCCCGTGGAGCAGGCCACGGGCAGCGTTCTCGAGCGTGGCCGCGAGGCGTTCGATCAGCGAGTGTGGAACGAGGCGTTCGAGCTTCTGTGCGCGGCCGATCGAGAGCACTCACTGACCGCCGACGACCTCGCGCGACTTGCGGAATCGGCGCGCTGGTCGGCGAACTACGACGCGATGTTCAACGGCTACGAGCGCGCCGAGGCGGCGTATTCCCGCGCCGGCAATCGACGGCGCGCTGCACGCATGGCGTTCGAGCTCACGATCGAGCACTACTTCCGGCGAAACGAGGCGGCGATGATGGGCTGGTTCTCCCGGGCCGGCTCACTGCTCGCTGACGACACCGAGTGCGAAGAGCACGGGCTCCTGGTGTGGTGCCAAGCGCGCATGATGATGGACCTCGGCAAGATCGACGAGGCGCGCCGGCTCTTCGAGGAGATCCTCGCGCTCGCGGGGCGGGTGGACGCACCGGAGGTCGAGGCAATCGCTCGCAATGGCCTCGGCCACGTCTACATCCTCGAGGGCAAGGTCGGCGAGGGGCTCAAGCTCATCGACGAGTCGAACGCGGCCGCGCTGGGCGGCGGCACCCAGCTGTGGACCGCGGGAATGATCTACTGCAGCACCATCTGGGCGTGCCGCAACATCGGCGATTGGCGGCGAGCGAGTGAGTGGACCGACAGCTCGATCCGATGGTGCGAGCGCGAGTCGGTGAGCCATTTCCCCGGCTTGTGCCGGTTCCATCGCGCCGAGGTCCTCCGCATTCGAGGCGCTCTCGACGACGCCGAGCGCGACGCGCTCGCGGCGATCGAGGAACTGACTGCCGCGAATCCCCGCGACGCGCCGTGGGCACTCGGGGAGCTCGGCGAGATCCGGCGCCGGCGCGGCGATCTCGACGGCGCCGCCAGGGCGTTCCGCCGCGCGGTCGAGCTCGGGTTCGAGCCCCAGCCCGGCCTGGCGCTGCTGCGGCTCGACGAGGGCAAGCCGGCTGTGGCACTGCGCTCGATCATCGACGCACTCGCCGAAGAGGGCGCGTTTATCCGGGAGGGGCGCGGCTATCTCTTGCCCGCGCAACTGACGATCGCAATCGCCTCCGGCGATCTCGAGCTGGCGCGAGCTGCACTCGTCGAGCTCGAACAGCATGCGAAGCAGTCGGGCGGCTCGGCGTTCCGGGCGAGCGCAGCATGCGCTGCGGGCGAGCTCGCCCTCGCCGAGGGGGATCCGGCTGGTGCGCTCTCCGCCCTGCGTCGAGGTATCCGGAACTGGCACGACGTGGACGCGCCCTACGAGATCGGGCAGGCGCGGGTCGCGCTCGCGCGCGCCTACCGAGCGCTCGGCGCGGACGACGACGCCGTGATGGAGCTCCAGGTGGCCCGCGACACGTTCGACCGTCTTGGCGCGCGTGGTGCATCCGATCGGGTCGCCGCGATGCTGGAGTCAGCGGCGAAGCACGAGATGAGGGCGGTCCGGACGTTCGTGTTCACCGACATCGTCGATTCGACGAAGCTCGTGGAGCTGCTCGGCGACGACGCCTGGGAGAACCTGCTGGCATGGCACGACCGCACGCTGCGCGGCTGCTTCACTGCGCACGGCGGTGAAGAGGTCAAGCACGAGGGCGACGGCTTCTTCGTGGCCTTCGCCGACGCCGACACCGCCCTACGGTGCGCGGTCGAGGTCCAGCGGACGCTGGCGTCGCATCGCAGAGACCATGGATTCGCACCGCAGGTTCGGATCGGTGCGCACATCGCCGAGGCAACCGCGCGGAGGGGCGACTACGGCGGTCGCGGTGTCCACGTGGCCGCGCGTGTCGGCGCGGTAGCCGACGGCGGAGAGATCGTCGCCAGCCGCGAGACCCTGCTCGCGGCCGGCCGCGAGTTCCAGACCAGCGACATACGCGCCCTCGAGCTCAAGGGCCTCTCGGCTCCGGTCGACGTAGCGACGATCGCCTGGCGCGAGTGACCACGACGGCGCGGTCAGGCGCGGTTAGACGCGACACGTGGTCGACGTGCCGAACCGCTGCGCGACCAGTTCCTTGAGGCCGAGCGGGAAGCGGTCGTGAGCGGCGACGTGCGCGCCGAACAGGGCGCGCTGCGCGCCGGCATCCCCGTCGAACGCGGCGCGGCAACGCTCGGGCTCGGCGTTGGCGAGGCTGAGGATGGCGCCCGTGCACCCCAGCGGCGCGGCGAACGACAGGATCGACGACGACCCGGTGTATAGCGCAGCCCCGCTCGGTTCGAGCGCATCGAGCTCCGCCAGGAGGCGGGGCGGCTCGCCGGTCGAGTCCTTGAGGCCCACGATCGGGAGTTCGGCGAGGAGCTCGACCGGGATCCCGGGCGCCGAGACCGCAGGGAAGTGGTACGCCAGCACCGGTACCCCCGCCGCCGCCTTGGCCACCGCGTCGTAGTAACCGAGGAGGTCGATCGAGCGCGGCGGTGAGAGTGCAAGCACTGCGTCGGCGCCGTGCTCGACGGCGTCACGGGTAAGTGTCGCAGCCTGCCGTGCTGACGGCGCCCCCGTCCCCGCGAGCACCGGGGTCGAGGATCCGAGCGCGTCCCGCACCGCCTCGAGGAGGCGAATCCGCTCGTCGCGCTCCAGGGTCGCCGCCTCGCCCGTGCTTCCCGCAACGACGACGGCGCGCACGCCCGAACCCACGAGCTGCGCCGCAAGCGACGCCGTCGCGGCGGCGTCGAGCGCTCCGGAGTCGTCGAACAGCGTCACGAGGGCGACGCCGACCCCCTCGAAGACGCGATCCACGCACCGAACCTACAGCGCTCCCCTTCTGGGTCGCCGTCGCAGGCGCCGGCTTTGCGGCACAATCGCCGGACTCGTGCTCCTGCAAGGACGACGAAGCCCTAAGCTTCACCGCTTTGCCGGCGCGGCGCCGCTACATTCCTCCGGGTGAGCAAGCCCGCCGTCAGAGCCTGAGGCTGCGCATTGCTCTTTCCCACGGTCACCTTCGCCATCTTCTTCATGGTGGTGCTCCCGGTGAGCTGGGTGCTGATCCGCCAGCCCACGCGGACGCAGTGGAAGCTGTTCATGCTCGCCGCGAGCTACTACTTCTACGCCTACTGGAATCCGCGCTTCGTCTTCCTGCTCGTCGCGTCGACGATCTTCAACCAGATCTGTGGCCAGGCGATCTCCCGCACTGCCGGCGAGGGTGCGCGGCGCGTCATCCTCGCGGTGGCGGTCGCCGGCAACCTGGCCGTTCTCGGCTACTTCAAGTACTACGACTTCTTCGTCAGCTCGTTCCAGAACATGCTCGACAATGTCGGGATCAGCATCTCGCCCGAGATCCTGTCGATCACACTGCCAGTCGGGATCTCGTTCTTCACGTTCCAGGCGCTCAGTTACGTCATCGACATCTACCGGCGCCAGATCGAGCCCACCTCGCTGATCGACTTCGCGGTCTACGAGTCGTTCTTCCCGCACGTCGTCGCCGGCCCGATCGTGCGCGCGGCCGAGTTCCTGCCCCAGCTCAAGGAGCGCCACGACCCGCGCCGCATCGACGCGAGCAAGGCGTTCTTCCTCATCTTCCTCGGGCTGTTCAAGAAGGTGGTGCTCGCCAACTTCCTCGCGACCGAGATCGTCGATCGTGTCTTCGCCAACCCCGAGCGGTACTCGGCGCTCGAGTCGCTCGCCGCCATCTACGCCTACGCGGTGCAGATCTACTGCGACTTCAGCGGCTACACCGACATGGCGATCGGGCTGGCACTGCTGCTCGGCTTCCGGTTCCCGCAGAACTTCGACTCGCCCTACACCGCGGTCAACCTGCAGGACTTCTGGCGGCGTTGGCACATGACCTTGTCGCGCTGGCTCCGCGACTACCTGTACATCCCGCTCGGCGGGAACCGGGGCTCGGCCCGCGCGACGTACCGCAACCTCATGCTGACGATGCTGCTCGGCGGGCTCTGGCACGGCGCGGCGTGGACGTTCGTGATCTGGGGCGGGATCCACGGCGGCTTCCTGAGCCTCGAGCACTGGCGCCATGCCGCCCGCGAACGGCGGGGCCTCCCGGAGCTGCCCGACACCCTGGGCCGGAGAGCCATCCGGCGGTTCGTCACCTTCCAGATCGTGTGCCTGGCCTGGGTGTTCTTCCGCTCGGAGAGCCTCGACAAGGCCTTCGAGCTGCTGGGCCGGCTCTCGCCGGCACACTGGTTCGAATCGGCGCCCGAGCTGAAGCTCTCGATCGTCGTCGCCATCGCGGTGGGCATCGGCGCCCAGTACATCCCCAAGGACACGATGGGTCGGGCCATGGCCACGTTCTCACGGTTGTCGCCGGTGGCGCAGGGCGTCGCGCTCGGTTTCGCGCTCCTCTTCATCAATACGCTGGGCCCCCGGGGCGTGGCCCCCTTCATCTACTTCCAGTTCTGAGAGGGAGCTGTCGACGCCCGCATGGTGACCGAGACCACCCGCCGCCCCTCGGACTCGGGGGAGACCCGGTACCAGCGGCGCCGGCACCCGCGGCCGTTCGGCGACGGCGGCGAGGCCCGGCGCACGCCGATGGCAGCCGGGCACGTCCTTTTCATCGGGCTCATCCTGCTCATGATCGGCTGGCTGCTGAACGCCCAGGGCATCCAGAAGACGGCCGAAGGCATGCCACTGGGCTGGCGCCGCGACGTCGCGACCTTCCTCGCCGATCCGGTGGCGTCGCTGAGCCACTTCCTCCACACCGATCGTCCACGGGAGTGGCTGAAGGACACGCTCGGGCGGGGAGAAGACGACGACATCAACGTCGCCCTGCCGAGCCCCACCACTCGACCGGGGGGCCCGGCGGGCGTACCGACCACTCCGCCGACCACGCGCAAGGAGGCGTTCAGCCCGTCGAAGCCGCTGACGTTCTGGGTCGGGGGCGACTCGCTGGCGGTGACACCGGGTGAGTCGCTCATCAGCGCCGCCGGCGGCACCGATGGTGTGGTGCAGCCGGTCGCGCCGGTCGACGGCCACGTGTCGACGGGGTTGGCGCGACCCGAGGTCGACATCAACTGGTCGGAGTACCTGAAGCAGATCACTGCGCAACACAACCCGCGGGTCGTGGTCTTCACGGTGGGGTCCAACGACGACCAGCCGCTGACCGGCGGACCGCCGACCGGTGATCTGGGAAACCCGGAATGGGACGCGGAATACCGCCGCCGAGTCGGCGGGATCATGGATCAGATCGTCTCGGAGGGCCGAACGCTCATCTGGGTCGGCAACCCGCCGATTCGCAACATGGAGCGCGCCGAGAACGAGTACAAGGTCATCAACGAGATCTTCCGCAGCGAGGCCGCCAGGCGGCCGGGCCGGGTGTTCTACGTCGACATCTACCCGCTGTTCCTCGACGGGAGCGGCAACTACGCCGACTACCTCGACAACGGGTCGGGCGCAGTGGTGAAGATGCGCGGCGACGACGGCATCCACTTCACCCGCGACGGCGGCAACCGCATCGCCGACGAGATCTTCAAGGTCCTGAACGAGCGCTTCGACCTGACGTCGTGGCAGTCGACCACCACGACCACGACCACGACAACGGCGGCACCGTCGGCGACCACGGCCGCGGGCGGCGGCACCGCGACCACGGCGCCGAGGGGCGCGGCCACGACGGGCGAAAGCAGGCCGCGGGTACCGTGAGGGAATGGATCTGACGCCGCTGATCCAGGACGCGCCCACCAAGATCATGCTCGTGGTGATGGACGGACTCGGCGGCTACGCCGACCGCCTGAGCGGGACCGAGCTCGAAGAAGCGTCGACTCCCCATCTCGACGCGCTGGCCGATCACGGGGTCACCGGCCTCGTCGAACCGGTCGGGCCCGGCATCACCCCCGGTTCGGGACCGGGCCACCTCGGGCTCTTCGGCTACGACCCGGAGCAGTTCGAGCTCGGCCGGGGTGCGCTGAGCGCCGCCGGATTGGACTTCGAGCTGCGCCCCGGCGACGTCGCCGCCCGGGGCAACCTGTGCACGCTCGACGACGACGGCATCATCGCCGACCGCCGGGCGGGCCGCATCCCCGACGACAAGGCCGCCGCCGTGGTCGCGCAGCTCCAGGACGGCGTGCGGCTCGAAGGCATCGAGGTGTTCTTCCGCCACGAGCGTGAGCATCGGGTGCTGGTGGTGCTGCGGGCCGACGGGCTCGACGCCCGCCTCACCGACACCGACCCGCAGCGCACAGGCATCCCTCCGCTCGACGCCCAACCGCTCTTCCCCGACGCCAAGCGCACCGCCGAACACGTCGCCGATCTGTCGAACCAGGTCCGGGCACTGCTGTCGGGCCAGCCGAAGGCCAACGCGATCCTGTTGCGCGGCTTCGACACCCATCGCGAGCTTCCCGGCTTCGCGGAGCGATACGGGTTGCGGGCGGCGGCCGTCGCCATCTACCCGATGTACCGAGGCATCGCCCGCCTCCTCGGGATGGACGTGCTCGGCCGACCGGCGAACCTCGACGAGCAGGTCGGGATCATGCGCGACGCGTGGGCCGACTACGACTACTTCTTCCTGCACCACAAGTACACCGACTCCGCGGGCGAGGACGGCGACCGTCCCCGAAAGATCGCGGCGATCGAGCAGCTCGATGCCGTTGTCCCCGACCTGCGCGAACTCGGCGTCGACGTGTTGGCCGTGAGCGGTGACCACTCGACACCCAGCCAGATGGCAGCGCATTCGTGGCATCCCGTGCCGGTGGTGCTCTGGAGCGATCGCTGCGGCCGCGACGACGTCACGACCTTCGGCGAGCGGGCCTGCCTGCGGGGCGGGCTCGGGATCCGCCCGACCAAGGACTTGATGGCGATCATGCTCGCCAACGCCGGCCGCTTGCAGAAGTACGGGGCGTGATTTCCCCGAGCAGTTGAGAGTTCGACGGGCTGTTTCCGGGACGACGGTCAACTGCTGAAATGGGGGCGTGAGCGACCCCGAGCAGTTCAGCCTCTCCATGAGCGATGCCGACGCGCTCATGTGGAACATCGAGAAGGACCCTCTGCTGCGGTCCACGATCGTGACGGTCAACCGGCTCGATCGCGATCCCGACTGGGATCGCCTGGTCGACAAGATCGATGTCGGCGCGCAGCTCATCCCCCGGCTGCGCCAGCGCGTGGTGACGCCGTTCCTGCACGCCGGTCCCCCGCACTGGTCGGCCGATCCGAACTTCGATCTCAGCTACCACCTGCGCCGGCTGCGCGCGCCGGAGCCCGCGACCTTCGACACCGTGCTCGAGCTCGCCCGCACCGCAGCGATGGCCGGGTTCGACCGGGCCCGCCCGCTGTGGGAGTTCATGGTGGTCGAAGGGCTCGCCGACGGCAGCGCGGCGCTGATCATGAAGGTCCATCACTCGATCACCGACGGCGTCGGCGGGATGCGGCTGGCGATGATGCTCTACGACACCGAGCGCGACCGGGAGGCGAGCGCGCCCGCCGGTGACCCGACACCGCTCCCGCTGCTGGCGCCACTGGGGCTGCTGGTGCGGGCCGTCGACCACAACCGCCGCCGGGTGCTCGGCATCGTCCGCCGGAGCTTTGGACAGGCCCGGGCCGTCGGAGAGGCGATGTTCCGCGACCCGCGGGGCACCGTCGAGCAAGCGGCCGCGGTGGGCAAATCGGTGGCGCG
>JAPSGP010000351.1 GCA_031177445.1 Acidimicrobiia bacterium | reverse complement strand
GCCCGAGAACACGACCCGGTTGCCCCGCGCCACCAGCGTCAGCGCGGGGTCGCGGCCGATGAACGAGAACCGACCCCACCGCTCGGCGTGCTCCACCGACTCGAGCAGGAACCCGTCGCCAGTCCCCGCGCCCACGAGCTTGACGAACGCCGAGACCGGGGTCTCGAGATCGGCGAGCACCTCCCGCCACACGGGGACCACGGTGTGGTCGCGGGCGAGCGCGAGGAAATCGTCGCGCGATGGGCGGATGACGTCGCCGGCCACTCAGACGCGCCCGGGACGGTCGCCGCCGCCGAAGGCACGGAAGAAGCAGCTGCGCTCACCGGTGTGGCACGCGCCCTGCCCTTCCTGTTCCACGACCAGGAGCACGGTGTCCATGTCGCAGTCGTAGTACGCCTCGCGGACCCACTGGCGGTCGCCGGACGTGTCGCCCTTGCGCCAGTACTCCTTGCGGCTGCGGCTCCAGTACCACGTCCGCCCTTCCGACAGCGTGCGCCGGAGTGCCTCCTGATCCATCCACGCGAGCATGAGCACGCGGCCCGTCCCGTGCTCCTGGACGATCGCAGGCACGAGCCCGTTGTCGTCGAAGGCGACCGCGGCGAGCTCCTCGTCGGTCGCGGTGATCGGCGTGGCGGTCGGCATCGCCGTTCGAGCGTACTGGCCCCTTGATGCGTATCTGGACCGCAATAGTTCCGGGCGCGGTACGCATCAACACGCGCGCGAGACTGCCTGGCCCATGGCCGATCTGCCGGAACCGCCGGTCGCCACGCGTCGTCCGACGGTGTTGCGGGCGCACGGTGACGAGCGCGTCGACGACTGGTACTGGTTGCGTGAGCGGGACAACCCGAATGTACGCGCCTACCTCGAGGCCGAGAACACGTACACCGAAGCAGTCATGGAACCGCTGGCGCCTCTACGCGAGAAGCTGTTCGAGGAGATCAAGGGGCGTGTGCAGGAGACAGATGCGTCGGCTCCCGTCCGCCGCGGGCAGCACGAGTACTTCAGCCGGACCATCGAAGGTCGCCAGTACGCCGTGCATTGCCGGCGCCCGGCGGGAATGCCCGGGCTCCCCGACGCCGACGCCGAGCCGGGATCGAGCCCGGGCGAGGTCGTGCTGCTCGACGAGAACGTGCTCGCGCAAGGGCATGCGTACTTCGCGCTCGGTGGCTTCGCCGTCAGCCCTGATCACGGTTCGCTCGCCTACTCCGTCGACACGTCCGGCGGCGAGCGCTATGAGCTGCGCTTCCGCTCGCTGACGACCGGCGCCGACCTGGCCGAGTCGATTTCCGACGTCTACTACGGGCTGGCCTGGGCCAACGACAACCGCACCGTGTTCTACACCCGCCCCGACGCCGCCATGCGGCCGTGGCAGGTGTGGCGGCATGTGCTCGGCACGCCGGTGGAAGACGACACGCTGGTCCTGCAAGAGGACGACGAGCGTTTCTACGCCGCTATCGGCCGGACTCGCACCGAGCGCTTCGTCGTGCTCTCGCTGGCGTCGAAGATCACGTCCGAGGTGTGGCTGATCGACGCCGACGATCCGTCGAGCCCGGCCCGCGTCGTCGAACCGCGCGTGCAAGGCGTCGAGTACTCGGTCGAGCACCATGCGACCGGCGACCTCGATCGCTTGTTCATCCTCACCAACGACGACGGTGCCGAGAACTTCAAGCTGATGGTGGCGCCGACCTCGTCTCCGGGGCGGCAGTCGTGGGAGGAGGTCGTTGCGCACCGGGCCGACGTGCGGCTCGAGTCGATCGACGCGTTCGCGGGCGCACTGGTGCTCTCGGAGCGCGCCGAAGGTCTCGAGCGGATCGTGGTGCGCGATGTCGACACCCCCGAGCACCACACCGTGGCGATGCCCGACCCGGTGTACTCCGCCGCAGTCGGCGCCAACCCGGAGTTCGACACCCCGATCCTGCGCTTCGCCTACACATCGATGGTCACGCCCGTCTCGACGTACCACTACGACATGTACGAGCGCGAGGCGATCCTGGTCAAGCGCCAGCCCGTCCCGGGCTACGACCCCTCCGAGTACGAGACGCACCGGCTCTGGGCACCGACCGCGGACGGCACGCGAGTCCCGATCTCGGTCGTGCACCGTCGGGGACTCGAGCGCGACGGCACCGAGCCGGCCGTGCTCTACGGCTACGGCTCGTATGAAGCATCGATGGACCCCGCGTTCTCGAGCGCGCGGGTGAGCCTGCTCGAGCGCGGGGTGGTGTTCGCGATCGCACACATCCGTGGCGGCGGGGAGCTCGGTCGCCATTGGTACGAGGACGGCAAGCTCGAGCGGAAGCCGAACACGTTCTCCGACTTCATCGCCAGCGCCGAGCACCTGATCGCCGAGGGCTACACCTCACCGGAGCGGCTGGCCGCCCGCGGTGGCAGCGCCGGCGGGCTGCTGATGGGCGCGGTCGCCAACGAACGGCCCGACCTGTTCCGCGCGATCGTCGCCGAGGTGCCGTTCGTCGACGCCCTCACGACGATCCTGGACGAGACGTTGCCCCTCACCATCATCGAGTGGGAGGAGTGGGGCAACCCGGTCGCCGACGAGCGCATCTACGAGGTCATGAAGTCGTATTCGCCCTACGACAACGTCGTGGCCCAGGAGTACCCGGCGCTACTCGTCACGGGAGGACTGAACGATCCCCGCGTGCAGTACTGGGAGCCGGCGAAGTGGGTGGCCAAACTGCGGACGACCAACACCGGCGAGCGACCGCTCCTCCTGAAGATGGAGATGGGCGCCGGCCACGCCGGCCCGTCCGGCCGGTACGACGCCTGGCGCGACGAAGCCTTCGTCCTCTCCTTCCTCCTCCACGAGCTCGGCGTCGAGTAGCCCGACCGCGCCCGCGCTGTCGCCCAAACGTTGGCAGAAAGCTGCATTGACGAGCTCTTCTCCCACGTTTGGCTGCCTAACCGGGCAGCGGGAAGACCGCGGCGAGCTGGCGCGACTGCGCGAGCAGGACACCGTCGGCGCTCCAGATCTCGCCGTCCTCCTCGAGGAAGCCCTCGGCGGCGACGCCAGTCGAGAACTGCGCGAGCACGAAGTCGTCGGGCCGCGCGCTGGGAAGCGGGAGCGCAGTGCGGAAGTGGATCGTGAGATCGACTGTGGGAACGATGATGATCTGGTCGAGCCGGCTGAACACCGCGGGGATCACGGCGTCGGTGATCGCCGTCGCCACCAGATGATCGACGACCCGGCCTTCGGGCAAGCGGATCCACCGTGCGACGACCGCCTCACCGGTCGGCATGCCCGGCTGGCCACCGCGCACGATGCGGTTCTCCCAGCGGGTCGCGATCGGCGGCGGCCGGAACTCCTGCTCCGCGTCCTCCCGCTGCGGGAACTGCGGCTCGGGGCAGCCGTCCGGCGGCGGCGCCTCCGGCCGAGGCAGGTCGCAGAACTCGGGTCCCGGCCTCGGTCGCGAGAACGCCGCCAGTGCGAGGCCGATGAGCCGGCCGTCCTGCTCGAACCGGGCCGAGCACAGGGTCAGCGAGCGCCCCGCGCGCTCGACGGTCGTGGCGATCTCGATGCTCCCGTCAGCCGGCGGAGACGCGTAGTGCACGGTGAGCGAACGGGGCGCTCGTTCGAGGTCGCCGACGGTGTCGGCGAGCGCCCGGAGCACGATGGCGGCCAGGTAGCCACCGTTCGGCCCCCGATGTACCCACCACGAACGATCG
>JAPSGP010000094.1 GCA_031177445.1 Acidimicrobiia bacterium | reverse complement strand
GGCGCCGCCGGCGCCGCAGCACAGGCCTTGGGTCCCGTTGCGCGGCATCTCGACGACCTCGATGCCGGCGAGGGATCCCACGACCTTGCGGGGCGCGAGGTACACGTCGTTGTGCCGGCCGAGGTAGCACGAGTCGTGGTAGGTGACCCGCTCCTCGAGGGACGCCCCGTCGAGGTCGAGCCGTCCGGACTCGATCAGCTCCATCAGGAACTGCGAATGGTGCACGACCTCGTAGTTGCCGCCGAGCTGGGGGTACTCGTTCTTGAGGGTGTTGAAGCAGTGCGGGCACTGGGTGACGATCTTCTTCACGCCCATGCCGTCGAGCGTCTCGATGTTCTGCATGGCCAGCATCTGGAAGATGTACTCGTTGCCGGAGCGCCGGGCCGGATCGCCCGTGCACAGCTCGCTCGGCCCGAGGATGGCGAAGTCGATGTTGGCTCGCTGCAGCAGCTTGGCCAGGGCTCGGGCCGTCTTCTTGTTGCGGTCGTCGAAGGAACCCGCGCAACCGACCCACATCAGGTACTCGTGGTCGAACGGACCAGAGCCGTCGATCACCGGCAGGCCGTCGAGGCTCGCCGCCCAGTCGCCGCGGTCGCCCTGGTTCATCCCGTAGACGTTCGAGGAGTTCTCCATCGAGCGGTACGTGTTGCCGAGCTCGGCGGGGAAGTTGCTCTCCATGAGGGAGAGGTAGCGGCGCATGTCGAGGATCTTGTCGAGGATCTCGATGTCGACCGGGCAGATCTCGTCGCACGCCTTGCAGGACGTGCACGCCCACAGCTCCTCGGCGGTGATGCGCTCGAACACGGAGTCGGCGCCCACGGTGATGTCACGGTCGAGCCCGACGGGCGGCGACACCTGGGGATCGCCTGTGGCCGCCATCACCTCGCCGACCTTGAGCACGATCTCGCGCGGGTCGAGCGGCTTGCCGGTGGCGTGCGCCGGGCACACCGACGTGCACCGTCCGCAGATCGTGCACGCGTCGGTGTCGAAGAGCTGCTTCCAGGTGAAGTCCTCGACGGTGGCGGCGCCGAAGGTCTCGAGCTCGGTCTCCATCAGGTTGGGCATGGGCTTCATCGCGCCCTTGGGCCGGCCGCTCTCGCGCAGGTACATGTTCATGGGCGAGGTGATCATGTGGCGCAGCTTGGTGGTCGGCAGGATCACGAGGAAGGCGAGGAAGGCGGCGAAGTGTACGCCCCACAGCCACCGATGGGCGTCGCGCAGCATGCCCTCGGAGAACGTGTCGAACAGGCCCGACAGCGGGTAGCCGACCAGCGACCACTCCTCGAACGCGGGCCGCCCGTCCTCGGCGATGCGGAACGCCTCGGTGAAGAACCCGGTGAGCCCGATCACGAGGAAGGTGGTGAGGATGAGCGCGTCCTCGGGCTTGGTCTTGATGCGGATGCGGTAGGGGCGCTGGACGTAGCGCCGGCCGATGGCCCACAAGATGCCGACCACGAAGATCACGCCGAAGACGTCGGCGGTGGCGGCGTAGGCCTGGTACACGCGCCCGTGCAGGAACTTGAGCGATTCCGGCAGCTGGTGGTCGATCTCGAGCACCACCGTGGCGACGAACAGCACGATGAAGCCGAAGTAGATCATCGAGTGCATGGCGCCGGCGGCGGGGTCGCGCAGCAGTGTCTGCATCCAGACGCCGGCCCGGAAGTCTTCGAGGCGGCGCTTGACGTTCTTCTTGGTGGTGCGGCGGTCGTCCGGCTGGCCGCGCTGGTAGTTGAGGACGCGCTGGGAGATGAGCCAGGCCGTCACCATCAGCATGACAGTGACCGTGACGTAGAAGGCCCAGTACAGGGGGTCGGGCACGTTGCCGAACACGTGCCGTGCGATGGGCGAGTCATCCTCCCACCCGGTCAGCCGCGGGACGATGCCCGACGCGAGCGCTCCTAGCGCGGCGAGAACGCCCACGCCGAGGATGAGCTGATGAGGCTGTGGCAGTGGCAGTCTCCGCACTAGCCGGAATCTACCGTCCGGGTCGCGCGATTCGGCTGTTCAGAAGCGGGGCGGCTACTGGACGCTCTTGGCGTCGGCGTCGCGGAGGCGGCGCGCCAGGCCCGCCAGCAGCTTGTGCGCGAAGCCGGGGACCTCATCGATGAGGGCGGCGAACTCTCGCTGGCCCAGCACCAGGAGCTCCATCGGGGTCTCGGCGAGCACGGTGGCGTTGCGGGGCGCCCGGTCGAGCAGCGCCAGGTCGCCGAAGAAGCCGCCGGGACCGACGGTCGCCACCTTTCGGCCCCGGCGCTCGACCCGGGCCTTGCCGTCGATGATCACGAAGAACTCGGTGCCAGTGGCGCCCTCACTCACCAGGACCTTCCCGGCGTCGACCTTCACCGCCTCGGCCCGCTTCGCCACCAGCCCGAGCTCCTTGCGGGAGCAGGCCGAGAACAGCGGGACCTCGGCGAGATGGTCGATGAACGCGTCCTGTCGAGCCATGCGCGCCGCCCCCTGGGTCGCTCGTCGCAGGTTTGGGCCGAATCTAATGGGATTGTCAACCGAATCCCCGGGAACGGGGAATGGAACCCCGGCGGCGCCGGTTGCAGGAACTTGATAACGGGGGACTCAAGATTCTATCTTGGGGCCCTAACAGGATCGCACCAGCCTACGGAGGACCAGTCTCATGTCCAAGGCCGTCGGAATTGACCTCGGCACCACCAACTCGGTCGTCGCCGCCCTCGAGGCGGGCGAGCCGACCGTGATCCCCAACGCCGAGGGGTCCCGTACGACTCCCTCGGTGGTCGCGTTCTCGAAGAGCGGCGAGGTGCTCGTCGGCGAGGTCGCAAAGCGCCAGGCCATCACCAACCCCGATCGTACGGTGCGCTCGGTCAAGCGCCACATGGGGACCGACTGGAAGATCGAGATCGACGGCAAGAACTACTCCGCCCAGGAGATCTCGGCTCGCATCCTCCAGAAGCTCAAGCGCGACGCCGAGGCCTACCTCGGCGACACCGTGACCCAGGCGGTCGTCACCGTGCCCGCGTACTTCGACGACGCCCAGCGCCAGGCCACCAAGGAGGCCGGTCAGATCGCCGGCCTCGAGGTGCTGCGCATCATCAACGAGCCCACTGCGGCCGCGCTGGCCTACGGCCTCGACAAGGAGTCCGACCAGACGATCCTGGTCTTCGACCTCGGCGGCGGCACGTTCGACGTCTCGCTGCTCGACATCGGCGAAGGCGTCTTCGAGGTGAAGGCCACCGCCGGGAACACGCACCTCGGTGGCGACGACTGGGATCAGCGCGTCATCGATTGGATGGTCACCGAGTTCAAGAACGCGCACGGCGTCGACCTCTCCGCCGACAAGATGGCGCTCCAGCGCCTGAAGGAGGCGGCCGAGAAGGCGAAGATCGAGCTGTCGTCCGCGCAGGAGACGACGGTCAACCTGCCGTTCATCACCGCCACCAGCGAGGGGCCGCTCCACCTCGAGCTCACGCTCAGCCGTTCCAAGTTCCAGGAGATGACGGCCGACCTGCTCGATTCGTGCCGCGGTCCGTTCGAGCAGGCGATCCGCGACTCCGGCCTCACCAAGGAGAAGATCGAGCACGTCATCCTGGTCGGCGGCTCGACCCGGATGCCGGCCGTCGTCGAGCTCGTGCGCGAGCTCACCGGCAAGGACCCGCACAAGGGCGTGAACCCCGACGAGGTCGTGTCGGTCGGCGCTGCCATCCAGGCGGGCGTGCTGAAGGGCGACGTCAAGGACGTGCTGCTGCTCGACGTCACGCCGCTGTCGCTCGGCATCGAGACCAAGGGGCAGATCTTCACCAAGCTCATCGACCGCAACACGACGATCCCGACCAAGCGCTCGGAGGTGTTCACCACCGCCGAGGACAACCAGCCCAGCGTCGAGATCCACGTGCTGCAGGGCGAGAGCGACATGGCCTACCGCAACAAGACGCTCGGCAAGTTCCAGCTCGTCGGGATCCCGCCGGCGCCGCGCGGGATGCCGCAGATCGAGGTCACCTTCGACATCGACGCCAACGGCATCGTCCACGTGTCGGCGAAGGACCTCGCCACCGCCAAGGAGCAGACGATGACGATCACCGGCGGGACCGCCCTGAACAAGGACGAGATCGACCGGATGGTCAAGGAGGCCGAGGCCCACGCCGAGGAGGACCGCCAGCGTCGCGAGGAGGCCGAGGTGCGCAACAACGCCGACTCGCTGGTGTTCCAGACGGAGCGACTGTTGAAGGAGCAGGCCGACACCGTCAGCGCGGAGGAGAAGGAGCAGATCGAGTCCAAGCTCCAGGCGCTGAAGGACGCGCTCGCCGGCACCGACATCGACGCCGTGCGCCGTGGCCACGAGGAGCTGCTCAGCGCGAGCCAGGAGTTCGCGCAGCGCCTCTACCAGGCGGCGGCCCAGCAGCAGGCGGCAGCCGGCGGCGCCGGCGGCGCCGGCGGCGGCGCGAGCGAGTCGGCGCCGTCCGACGACGAGGTGGCCGACGCCGAGATCGTCGAGGACGACGAGCAGAAGGGTGCGTGACCGATGGCTGATCAGCGTGGCGCGCCCGGCGACGACGGGCGCCTCGAAGAATCAGACCGCGAGTCGGTGAGCGACGCGTTCACCGACTCGGCGGTGGACGGATCGCTGCAGTCGGACGAGGAAGCGGCGGCCGAGGTGGTGACCCGCGACCTCGAGGCGCTGACGTCCGAACGCGACGACTACCTCGAGACGCTGCGCCGGGTGCAGGCCGACTTCGAGAACTACCGCAAGCGCGTGATCAGGGAGCAGACCGCGCTGGTCGAGCGCGCCACCGAAGGACTCGTCGAGCGGCTGCTCCCGGTGCTCGACTCGTTCGAGCTCGCGCTGGCGAGCTTCCCCGACGTCGACGGCGGTGCCGGCGACCGCGACGATCTCGAGAAGCTGCGCAAGGGCTTCGAGCTGCTCTACGCCGAGCTGTTCGGCGTGCTCGAGAAGTCCGGGCTCGCCCGCGTCGAGGCCGACGGAAAGCCATTCGACCCCAATGTGCACGAAGCGGTGATGCAGGAGGAGGGCGAGGGGGAGCCGGTCGTGGTCGACACGCTGCGCACCGGCTACACCTTCAAGGGCAAAGTCCTGCGACCGGCGATGGTGAAGGTCGCGCGCTAAACGAGGCGGCCGCGGCCGGGTGGATTGACATGGCGCCACAGCGCGAATGGTTCGACACCGACTACTACGAGGTGCTCGGCGTCCCGTCGACGGCGTCCGAGAAGGAGATCACGCGCGCCTATCGCAAGCTGGCCAAGGAGCACCATCCCGACGCCAACCCCGGTAACACCGAGGCCGAGGAGCGGTTCAAGCAGGTCTCGGCCGCGTACGACGTACTGGGCGACGCCGACAAGCGCCAGGAGTACGACCAGGTCCGCGAGATGGTCGCGTCCGGCATGGGCGCGAGGTTCGGACCGGGCGGCTTCGGTGGTGCGGGGCCAGGCTTCGACGGGTTCCAGTCCTTCCAATTCGACGAAGGGGCCGGCCTGGGCGACCTGCTCGGCGGCCTCTTCGGTCGCGGCCGCCGCGGGCGGGGTCGGGGTCCCGCGGCGCGCGGGCCGCAGCGCGGAGCCGACCTCGAGACCGAGCTGCACCTCGACTTCCTCGACGCCGTGCACGGCGCCACCACCAGCGTGAGCTTCACCGCCGACGCGGTGTGCTCGGTGTGCCACGGGTCGGGCGCCAAGGCCGGGACCGCGCCCGACATCTGCCCCGAGTGCGCCGGCACCGGCGAGGTGCTCGTCGACCAGGGCCCGTTCTCGTTCTCACAGGTCTGCCCGCGCTGCGGTGGCCGGGGCTCGATCATCAAGGACCCGTGCCCCAACTGTGGTGGCCGGGGGGTCGAGCGTCGGCGTCGCGACGTGAAGGTCCGGATCCCACCGGGCGTCGACGACGGCCAGCGCATCCGGGTGAACGGCCGAGGGGCCGCCGGCGCCCACGGCGGTCCACCAGGCGACCTCTACGTCGTCGTGCACGTGCGCCCGCACCCCCTGTTCGGCCGGTCCGGCAAGAGGAACCTGACCGTGCGCGTGCCCGTCACCTTCGTCGAAGCCGCGCTCGGGACCCAGGTGAAGGTGCCCACGCTGGGCGAGCCGGTCACGGTGAAGGTGCCGGCGGGCACGCAGAGCGGCAAGACCGTGCGGATCCGCGGTCGCGGCATCCCCGCGAGCACGGGTGAGCCCGGTGACCTGCTGGTGACGTTCGACGTGGTCGTGCCCCAGCGGCTCGACGACGCCGAGCGCAAGGCGGTCGAGGCGCTGGGCGACGTGCTCACCGAGAACCCACGTGAGCACTTGGAGGTCTGACGTGGACGAGAAGGAGCGTGCGCTCTACATCATCTCGGTGGCGGCCGAGCTCGCGGGCGTGCATCCGCAGACGCTTCGCATCTACGAGCGCAAGGGGTTGATCGAGCCCCAGCGAACCGAGGGCCGCAGCCGCCGCTACTCCGACCGCGACATCAAGCTGCTCCAACGCATCCAGGAGCTCACCAATGAAGGCGTGAGCCTGGCCGGCGTCCGCCTGGTGCTCGACCTCGAGGCCGAGCTGGAAGAGGCGGCCGAGGAGATCGAGCGGTTGAAGGAGCGCCTCGCCCACGCCCGCCGAGAGATCGTCGAGACCGAGAAGCGGGTGCACCGCCAGTACCGCCGCGATCTCGTGCCGGTGAGCAAGGCCGTGGTCCGGGTCCGCCGGACCTGAACCACCGCTGCCGTCCGAGCGAGGGCGGAATAAAGTTGACAATATCGTTGTCAAGTTTGGCAGACAACCCACACGCCGAGGGAGCGTCATGCCACTCGACCCCAACAAGTTCACGCTCAAGACCCGTGAGGCGATCCAGGGCGCGCAGTCGCTGGCCCAGGAGCGCAATCACAGCCAGGTGACGCCCGAGCACCTGCTCGCGGCGCTCGTCGGCCAGCCCGAGAGCGTGGTCCTGCCGGTACTCGAGCGGCTCGGCGTGTCCGCCAAGGCGGTGCGCGACCGTGTCGACGAGGTGCTGGGGCAGCTCCCCCAGGTGTACGGCCCGACCCGCCAGCAGGCGCAGCTCGCGCCGGAAGCGTTCCGCATCCTTGAAGCCGCAGATCAGCAGCGGGCCGCGCTCGACGACGACTACCTCTCCACCGAGCACATCCTGCTCGCAATGACCGAGGTCGCCGGAGGCGTGGGCGACTTCCTGCGCGCGTTCGGCGTCACTCACGACGCCGTGCTCGACGCGCTGAAGACGGTGCGGGGCAGCCACCGGGTGACGAGCGAGAACCCGGAGGACCAGTACCAGGCGCTCGAGCGCTTCGGGCGCGATCTCACGGAGGAAGCGCGCAAGGGCAAGCTCGACCCGGTCATCGGCCGCGACGAGGAGATCCGGCGCGTCATCCAGGTGCTGTCGCGCCGCACGAAGAACAACCCGGTCCTCATCGGCGAGCCCGGCGTCGGCAAGACTGCCATTGTCGAAGGTCTCGCCCGCCGAATCGTCGAGGGCGACGTGCCCGAGGGGCTGCGAAACAAGCGCGTGATCGCGCTCGACATCGGCTCGATGGTCGCGGGCTCGAAGTACCGAGGCGAGTTCGAGGAGCGCTTCAAGGCCATCCTCAAGGAGATCGCCGACGCCGAGGGCGAGATCATCAGCTTCATCGACGAGCTGCACACGATCGTGGGGGCCGGCGGCGCGGAAGGCGCGGTCGACGCCGGGAACATGATCAAGCCCATGCTCGCCCGGGGCGAGCTGCGGCTCGTCGGCGCGACCACGCTCGACGAGTACCGGAAACACATCGAGAAGGACGCCGCCCTCGAGCGCCGCTTCCAACCGGTGTACGTCGGCGAGCCGTCGGTCGAGGACACGATCGCGATCCTGCGCGGGCTCAAGGAGCGCTATGAGGTCCACCACGGTGTGCGCATCCAGGACGCCGCGCTCGTGGCCGCAGCGGTGCTGTCGCACCGCTACGTGACCGGCCGGCAGCTGCCGGACAAGGCGATCGACCTCGTCGACGAGGCCGCGTCGCGGCTGCGCATCGAGATCGACTCGATGCCGCTCGAGATCGACGTGGTGGAGCGTCGCATCCGCCAGCTCGAGATCGAGAAGGCAGCGCTGGCCAAGGAGACCGACGACGTCTCGAAGTTGCGCCTCGACGCCATCGACCAGGAGCTGGCCGAGCTCGGCGAGCGACGGGCGGCGATGGTCGCGCACTGGGAGAACGAGAAGCGCGCCATCACCGAGATACGCGACCTCAAGGAGCAGCTCGAGAACGCCCGCAACGATGCCGAGCGGGCCGAGCGCGAGGGCGATCTCGAGCGCGCCGCGCAGCTGCGTTACGGGACCATGCGCGAGCTCGAGCGCGAGATCGAGGAGAAGACGGCGCGCCTCGACGAGCTCCAGGGCGAGCAGCAGATGCTGAAGGAAGAGGTCGACGAGGAGGACGTCGCCGAGATCGTTTCCCGGTGGACGGGCATCCCCGTCGCCCGCCTCATGGAGGGCGAGGTGCAGAAGCTCGTGCGCATGGAAGAGATGCTGCACCACCGGGTCATCGGCCAGGACGACGCGGTGGCGGCGGTGGCGAACGCGATCCGCCGGTCGCGCGCCGGCCTGTCCGACCCGCACCGGCCGATCGGATCGTTCCTGTTCCTCGGGCCGACGGGTGTCGGCAAGACCGAGCTGGCGCGCAGCCTCGCCGACTTCCTCTTCGACGACGAGCACGCCATGGTGCGCATCGACATGTCGGAGTACCAGGAGAAGCACAACGTGTCGCGCCTGGTCGGGGCGCCGCCGGGCTACGTCGGTTACGAGGAGGGCGGCCAGCTCACCGAGGCGGTGCGCCGGCGGCCGTACGCAGTCATCCTGCTCGACGAGATCGAGAAGGCCC
>JAPSGP010000350.1 GCA_031177445.1 Acidimicrobiia bacterium | reverse complement strand
TTCGAATGGGCTCGCTCTAGACTCCTCGCCGTGATCGACCTCAAGGCCGCGCGCGCGGATCCCGACGCGTTCCGCTCCGCCCTCGTTCGCAAGGGCGACGAGGCAGCGCGACTGTTCGACGAGCTCATGGCCGCCGACGCCCACTGGCTCGAGCTGATACCCCAGGTCGACACGCTCCGGGGGCGCACGAAGCTCAAGGGCAAGCCGTCCGAGGACGAGCTCGAGGAGCTCCGGCGGGTGAAGGTCGAGCTCAAGCAGCTCGAGGACGCGCTCACCGAGGCCGAGCGGGAGCGGCAAGCCCTCCTCGACCGCGTTCCCAACCCGCCAGACGTGTCCGCGCCCGACGGATTCACGGAGGACGACGCCGTCGAGATCCGCCGGGTCGGCGAGCCGTCCTCGTTCGACTTCCCGGTCTCGGACCACGTCGACCTCGCACAGGCGTACGGCTGGATTGACCTCGAACGGGGCGCGCGCGTCTCGGGCTCGCGCTTCGTGTACCGCATAGGCGACGTCGCGCTCCTCGAGCTCGCCCTGTACCGGTTCGCGCTCGACCGGCTCGTGCAGAAGGGCTTCGTGCCCGTGCTCCCGCCCGTGCTCGTGCGCGAGGAGGCGATGTACGGCACCGGGTTCTTTCCGACCGACGAGGTGAACATCTACGCGGTCGAGCGGGACGGGCTCTTCCTGGTCGGCACCTCGGAGGTGTCACTGGCCGCGCTGCACATGGGCGAGATCCTCGAGGACGTCCCGCTCCGGTACGCGGGGCTCTCCACCTGCTTCCGGCGCGAGGCCGGCGCCGCCGGGAAGGACACGCGCGGGATGTTCCGCGTCCACCAGTTCGACAAGGTGGAGATGTTCGTCTTCACGCTGGCAGAGACGTCACGCGACGAGCACGAGCGGCTCCTCGAGATCGAGGAGGAGCTCGTGCAGGAGCTCGAGCTCCCGTATCGCGTGGTGAACGTGGCCGCCGGCGACCTCGGGGCGTCGGCGACGAAGAAGTACGACATCGAGGCCTGGTTCCCGGGCCAGGAGCGCTGGCGAGAGATCACCTCGACGTCGAACACCACCGACTTCCAGGCGCGACGGCTCGAGATCCGTCACCGCCGCTCCGACGGCAGGCTCGAGCACGTCCACACCCTGAACGGCACCGCGGTCACGGCCCGCGCGATGATCGCGCTGATGGAGAACTTCCAGGACGACGGCGGGTCGATCTCGGTTCCCGGTGCCCTGCACGAGTTCGGCGCCCCCGAGCGCCTCGGGCGCGTCCAGAGCACGGCCTGAGCGGGCTACGATCCGGCCGGCGGGGTGCCGGAGCGGCCGATCGGGGCGGCCTTGAAAGCCGTTGGGCGTGCAAGCGCCTCGTGGGTTCGAATCCCACCCCCGCCGCTCTGCCGATCCTGCAATCCCGGTCGGGCGGTGTCACACGGGCCGTCTCTCCAGCGCATCGGTGAGGAGATCGCCCTCACGAGACCTGCCATACCAGCGGGTCCTCGCAACCACGACGCCGCTCGCGGCGGTGATCGAAGCGACCAGGCCGATCGCCCCGCCGCTTCCCGCCAGGTCGGCGACGACTCCGGTGGTGAGCCCGCCGACGACGAAGCCGGCGTCCCGCCAGAAGCGGTAGATGCCGACCGCCTGCGCTCGATCGCGAGGCTCCACGGCATCGGACACGGCGGCGATCAACGTCGGGTACACCATGGCCGTTCCCGCCCCGAGGAGAACTGCGGCGACGAACGCGGGCGTGAACGATCCGCCTCCGGCGACGAGAAGTGCGAGCGCACCACCCTGGACGAGCATGCCGAGGGCGATCAGCGGCTTACGACCCACGTGGTCCGAGAGCCAGCCGGTGCCGAGCTGGCCGAATCCCCAGACCGCCGGGTAGACGGCAGCGACCGCTCCGATCTGCGAGGCACTGGCCCCGTTCGCAGCGAGGTAGAGCGGTGCGAGTCCCCAGGCGAGGGCGTCGTTCAGGTTGTTGACGAGGCCGGCCTGTGTGCAGGCGCGGAGCACCGGGTCCCGGTACGAGACGAGCGGGAACGCCTGTCGCAACCCGATCTTGTGCGCGCGTCCGCCGTAGTCGCGCTGCTCGGCCGAGACGTACGCCTGTGTGTCGCGCACGAAGAGGAGTGAGGCGACCAGTCCCGCGGACGCAATCACGGCGCCGCCCACCCAGACCGAAGTGCGAGGCGCGAGCGAAGACGCGAGGAGGCCGGTGAGAAGGGCGGCCGCCGCGACACCGAGATATCCGGCCGACTCGTTCAGGCCGAGCGCCAGGCCCCGCCGCCTCGGCCCGACGAGGTCGATCTTCATGACCACCGTCATCGACCAGGCAAGGCCCTGGCTGGCGCCGAGGAAGAGATTGGCAGCGACCACGAGGGCCCATGTCGGCGCAACCCCGATCAAGACCGGAACCGGGACGGCGAGGAGCCAGCCGAGCACGAGCAGCCGCCTGCGGCCGACACGGTCGGCAAGCGTCCCGGCGAAGAGGTTCATCAGCGCCTTGGAGACGCCGAACGCCACGACGAAGCTGAGAATCGCGGCCTTCGAGCTCAGGCCGAAGTCCTGCTCGCCGATCAGCGGCAGGACGGTCCGCTCGAGCCCGACCATGGCGCCGACCAGCGCGTTGATCGCGACGAGCAGCGTGAACTGGGCCGCGTTCGCGCGCAGCCCGAGCCGGACGCCGGTCACGCAGCCTGTTGCGTTCGTCCGCTGAGGTTCGCGGCGACGATCGCCGCCTGATTCGCAGGCGCCGGCGGCACCTCGATCAGCAGCGCCTCCACGAACGCGTCGAGGTCGTCCTGGAGCGCACGGTTGTGGCGACGCTCGAACCCGATCGTCGAGAACGGATGCCCCGACAGCCCGCGGCCACAGACCGAGCCGCCGAAGTGGCTCGGGTAGACGACCACTCCGTCGGGGAGCGCGAGCAGCCTCTGCAACGAGCCATGGAGCTCGCGGGCCAGGCGTTCCGGATCGCCTCTGGCATGGAGGTCGGGCCGACCCACGTCTCCGACGAGAAGCGAGTCGCCGGTGAAGACGAGCCAGGGCTCGGTCGTGCCGCGCCGCTTGTCGGCGACGACGTACGCGAGATGGACCGGCGCGTGGCCGGGTGTCTCGATCCCTCGCACGATGGTGTTGCCGAGCTCGATCTCGTCGCCGTCGGCCAATGCGACGTGCTCGAACTCCACTCCTGCCCCGACCGGGAGATACGCAGTCGCCCCGGTCCGCTCCACGAGCGACGGCAACCCCGAGAGATGATCGGCCTGGACGTGGGTCTCGAAGACGGCGACGATCGGCGAGCCGATCGCGGCGGCCGACTCCACATAGCGGTCGACGAGATCGGCGTGCGGGTCGACGACGGCGAGCTTGCGGCGTGAGGTGCAGCCGAACAGGTAGCTCGCACACGACGTGGCTTCGAGGAGGAACGGGCGCAGGATCATTCGGGCGAAGCCCCTTCGCGCAGCTCGGCCGTGACGACGATCGACGTTGCCACCGTCCGCTGGCGGGCAGCCGGGATCAGCGCCCGCATGAGCCCGATGATCTCCTCCGTGAAGAGCGGGTAGAGCGTGAGGTCGTCCACGGAAACCGCAGCGCGCTCGTGCACCACGATCTGCCCGAATCCTGCCTTCGCGAGCTTCTCGACGAAGTCACGCTCCGTCAGTGCCCCGGCGACTCAGCCGGCCCACGTGGCCGGGTGCGTCATGATCTCG
>JAPSGP010000349.1 GCA_031177445.1 Acidimicrobiia bacterium | reverse complement strand
TCGTCGGGCTCGAGAACTTCCGGCGGGCGTTCGAGGACCCCGTCTTCGTCGGGGCGCTGAAGCACAACGGGATCTTCATCGCGCTGTCGCTCGGCCTGCAGCTGCCGTTCGCGCTCGGCGTGGCGATGATCCTCAATCAGAACCTGCGCGGGCGTCTCGCTCCCGCCCGCTGAGTCGGCTCCTAGCCGGCGATGTCGGCGATCGAGGTGGTCCAGACGCTGCGCCCGTAGGTCGCGGCGTACAGCGTTTCGCTGCCGGCGGGCAGATCGATGTCGTTGATCGGCACCAGCGGCAGGTTGTCACCCACCTTGAGCCACGTCTTGCCGAGGTTGGTCGTGCGGAAGACGCCCACGTCGGTGGCGATGAAGAGCCAGTTCTTCTTCGCCGGATGACGGATCACGTCGTTGACCGGCGCCTGCGGGACCTTCTTCCCGACGATGTCGACCCACGTGTTGCCGCCGTCGCTCGTCATGACGAGGTGCGGGTAGCCGTCGCCCGAGCGCCAGCCCGAGAAGCTCGCCCAAGCGATCCTCGGGTTGTCCTGGTCGACGGTGATGCGGGTGACCCAGCGGCCCGGGAAGACCGGGCTCTCGAGCTTCTGCCACGTCACCTCGGCGGGCGCGGCCATGGCGTTGCGGCTCACCCACATCAGGCCGCTGTCGGTGCCGGCGTAGACGAGGTTCGGATCCGCCGTCGTCGTGCCGAGCGCGGTGATCGTGCCGAAGCCCGGCGCACGCGGCTCGGTGCCCTCGGTGAGATCCGGGCTGATCGTCTGCCACGTCCGCTGGCCGATGTCGGTGTTCATACGGAGCACGAAGTTGCTGCCGCCGAACACGATCCGCGGATCGGCGGAGAACTCGAGCGGGGCGACCCAGTTCCGGCGGTGGGCACCGGGCATCGTCATCGAGAACCCGCCGTTCGCGGTGGGGGGCGGGGCGAAGCCGCGGCAGCCGCCGTTCTGGGAACAGCCGTAGAACTTGCGGTCGTTCGTCGGGTCGATCCGGTTCATCATCCCGTCGCCGCCGACGTACGGGAACCAGTCACCGGTGACGGTGTCGCCCTGGTTGGTGGGGCCCCAAGACCGCAGCGAGTTGTTGTCCTGCGAGCCGGCGTTGACCCGCCTGCCGTCCTGGACGGAGACGTCCATGGCGTAGAACTGCGTCACGGGCAGGTGCGGGGTCTTGAGCCAGGGCTGGTTCGTCGCCCCATTCGAATTCGACCAGTAGAAGCCGCCGTCGTTGCCGAGGTACACCCTGTTCGGCGTGAAGGGGTCCCACTCCATGCCGTGCTGGTCGGCGTGAACCGAGTTGGTGGTCCGCCACGTGAGGCCGCCGTTCAGGCTCTCGGTGAGCTGCACGCCCGCCACGAAGACGTGCAGCGGGTTGACCGGGTCGACGTAGACACGCCCGAACCACCAGGCGAAGCCGCCGCTGATGCTCTGCAGCGTGCCGCCCGACGTCGGCCCGACAGCCGTCCACGTGGCGCCGGCGTCGGCGCTCGTGAAGAACCCGTTGAAGTTGCCGCGGGCGGTGCTCGAGATCAGGTAGGCGCGGTTCGGATCGCTGTCGCTGAAGTCGACGCCCATGCGGCCGACGAGGTTGTCCGGCGTCTGCAGCGCCGGGTTCGGCTCGCTCTGCGGAAGTGGGGCGTTGTGGACCTTCGTCCACGTACGGCCGCCGTCGGTCGAGCGGTAGACGTAGGAGTGCGGACCGTAGATGCGCGACTTCTCGTCGCGGATCTTGTCCCAGGTCGTCGCGAGCATGATGTCGGGGTTCTGCAGGTTGACGCTCACGTCGATCGCGCCGGTGGAGCTGCTGTCGGGCACGATCACGCGAGTCCACGTCGCCCCGCCGTCCTCGGTCATGAAGAGGCCGCGCGTCGGCTCGGTGTCGTGCAGCGCGCCCATGACCGCGACGAAGACGCGGTCGTCGTCACGTGGGTCGATGACGATCTGACCGATCGTGTCCCCGTCCTCGAGGCCCATGTTCGTCCACGTCGCGCCGCCGTCGGTCGACTTGTAGATGCCGTTGCCGTAGTACGCCGAGCCGCCGCCGTGGTCGACCTCGCCGGTGCCGGCCCAGACGACACCCTGGGAGTCGACGGCGACCGCGCCCATCGACTGCGGCAGGTAGTGGTCCCACACGCTGGTGAACGTCGCGCCGGCGTCGTTCGAGCGCCACAGCCCGCCGGAGCCGGTCGCGATGTAGACGACGTTCTGCGTCGACGGATCGACGGCGACGTCACGGATGCGGCCGCCGATGTTGCTCGGGCCGAACTCGGCCCACACCTGATCCGTGGTCGGCGAGCCCTTGCTCGCCTGACCCATCGCCTTGGACTGCGCGATCGCCTCTCTGACCGCGGCGTCCGGAATGGAGCCGTCGGCGTTCGCGCGCTGGAGGTAGAACCACTCCTCGGCTCCCTCCGGCTCGGCCATGGCGACCGGCAGGGCGGTCGCCGCGGGCTTGGGACCGTCGCTCTTCGTGGCGAATGCCGTGGCGGCAGCCAGCACGATCGCGAGGGCCGCGGCGGCCACCAGCGCGGCATAGTTTCTCTTGTGCATCGGTACGCGTGCCTCCCCTGTCGTATGGCGCGTCTGCGCCCCCACTCCGACGTCGATGGCGTCGCCTGGGGCCATCGGCCTCAGTCGTGCGCACCGTCGCGGGAGCAGCGTACACCGGGAGTATCGCATCGCCAAATGGCTGCGGCGGCCGCGTGACCGACGAGCACGCCGCAGAAGAACGCACCTATCGCGAACGCCGTCGCCGCCGCCGCCGACTATGGCTCGTGGGGGCCGCCGTGGCGGTAGTGCTCGTCGTTCTGACCGCGAGAAGGCCGGATCTCGAGGACCCGTGTGGGACGCCGCGCGCGGCTCCCGCGGCCGAGACCGCGCTCATGCCGCCCGGGCTGTCGCTCGACGGGATCGCGACCGTGACGAGCGTCCGGAAGGAGCCGCCGAACGTCGCGATCCGGGCCGTCACGACGACGCCGCCCGACGAGGTCGCGTTCCTGATCCAGGACGCAGTCGTCGCCGCCGGCTACCGCCCGGCCGGCGCGGAGAGCGAGGGCGTCGAGGCGGAGGTCTTCTTCACGGCCGGGCCTTACGCGGGCGGGCAGGCGCGGGTGGAGCCGTCCGCCTGCGAGGGTCGCTGGGACATCGAGCTCGTCCTCCTCGACCGTGACGCCCTGCCCCCGGGTACGACTCTCCCTACCGCGATCCCCTAGCTAGTGCCCGTCGCCGACGTAGGCCGCGAGGTGCTCGCCGGTGAGGGTGGAGCGGGCGGCGACGAGGTCGGCGGGTGTGCCTTCGAAGACGATCCGGCCGCCGTCGTGGCCGGCGCCAGGCCCGAGGTCGACGATCCAGTCGGCGTGCGCCATGACGGCCTGGTGGTGCTCGATGACGACGACCGACTTGCCGGAGTCGACGAGCCGGTCGAGCAGGCCGAGCAGCTGCTCGACGTCGGCGAGGTGCAGGCCCGTGGTCGGCTCGTCGAGGACGTAGACGTCGCCCTTCTCGGCCATCCGGATGGCCAGCTTGAGCCGCTGGCGCTCGCCGCCCGACAGCGTCGTGAGCGGCTGGCCGAGGCTGAGGTAGCCCAGCCCGACGTCGGCGAGGCGCGACAGGATCTTGTGGGCCGCGGGCACCTTGGCGTCACCGGAGCCGAAGAACTCGATCGCCTCGGTGACCGGCATCGCCAGGACCTCGCTC
>JAPSGP010000348.1 GCA_031177445.1 Acidimicrobiia bacterium | reverse complement strand
GAATGGCCAGGAACAGCTGGCCATTCTCATCGCCCGTCTCGTCGCCAGCTTCGCCGGCCGCCGCCGGAAGGCCGACTGATCGCGCACCGGACTCAGCGCGTTCGTGGGCGCTCGGCGAAGAACCCCTGCTCGAAGCTCCAGCGTTGGCGCTCGAGCTCGAGCGCGACCGCGTCGTCGAGCGACGGGAGCCGAGGCGTCTCCCGCAACGACGCCTTCACCCGCTGCGCGAGCTCGCGCGGCACCTCGGCGGCGCGCGCCGCGAGCTCGAGCGTGGTGTCGAGGAGCTGGTGCGGCTCCACGCATTCCCACGCCAGGCCGATCTCGACCGCCCGGGCCCCGTCGACGGCCACGCCGGCGAGGTTCATCGCCGCCGCCGCTTGGGGGCCCGCGGCCTCGGTCAGCAGGCGCGTGTGGCCGCCCCCCGGATGAAGGCCGAGCCGGGCGAACCGGGCGTCGAACCGGGCGTCTGGGCTGACGATACGGAGGTCGCACGCCAGCGCCAGGTTGCAGCCGGCACCCACGGCGGGGCCGTTGACGGCCGCGAACACGGGAAGCGTGCACCGGTAGAAGCGCAGGAAGCCGTCGTAGATCGACGGGAGCGCGGTCTCGCCGTCGCCGGCGCCTTCGCTGATCCGCCCCAGGCTGCCAACGTCGGCGCCCGAGCAGAACGCCGGTGGGGCCCCGGTCACGACGAGGGCACCGACCTCGCCGTCGGCCTCGAGGTCGTCGATGGCGACGACGATCTCCTCGACGAGCTCGGCGCTCAGCGCGTTCCGACGATCGGGGTCGTCGAGCGTGAGCAATGCGGCGCGTTGGTGGCGTTCGATGCGCAGGGGCATGTGGGATCAGTCGCGCACGACGGCCGGCGAATGGCGGAAGAAAGCCTCGACGTCCTGCTGGTAGCGGTACTCGGGCTGGCTCTCGCCGACGGCCTTCTCGAGCCGCAGGCTGCGGGCGAAGGCGTCGACCGCTCCCGCCGTCGTGTACCCGTACCGGAACCCGGCGCGCTTGAACCGCGAGTTGTCGACGCCGCGGCCGTAGCGCAACAGCGCCAGCATCTCGTGGGGCAGGTCGATGAGGCCGGTGAGACGCAAGGGCTCGGCGGCGATGTCGGTGAGCACCGGCGGGAGCGCCACCCGTCGCTTCCCCACCATCCGGCACACCTCACTCCAGGTCACGACCCCGTCGCCGGCGACGTTGTAGATCCCGGGCACGTCATGGGTCGTGGCATACGTCAACGCGCTGACGACGTCGTCCTCGTAGACGAACTGCAGACGAGGGTCGAAACCGAAGATCTCGGGTGCGACGGGCATGCGCAGCGCCTGCACGAACGGCGTGTTCATGTGGTCACCGAGCACGTTCGAGTAGCGCAGCAGCGTGACGAGGACGTGCGGGTTGTCCTCGCCGAAGTCGCGCACGAACGTCTCGCTCTCGAGGAGTGAACGCTCGATGCTCGTGCGCGCGGGACGCGTCCGCGGCGTGTCCTCGCGGAAGAAGTACGGGTCCTGGAAGTTCGAGCCGTACACCAGCGTGGAGCTCTTGACCACGATCTTGCGCACCGGGCTTCCCGTCGAGCCGGCGGCGGCGAGCAGGCTCATGGTCCCGATCACGTTGATCTCGTGCATTGCCCGGTTGCTGGTCTTGGTGGAGTCGACCATAAGATGCGTGTGGAGGATCGTGTCGATCTCGGTGGCGTGCACGATGCGCTGGAGAATCGAATACGAGGAGTCGGCCCGCACGAACTCGGTTCTCCGGAGCTCGAGTGCCGGATCCCGCGTGTCGACGCCGACGACGACTTCGACGTCGTCGCGCGCCTCGAGCTCCTGGGCGATGCGCCCACCCCAGAACGTCGAGAGCCCGGTGACGAGAACGCGCACGGTGTCGCGTCGCTATCCGAGCCACACGCTGCGACGCGTCCGCAGCATGTCGTAGAGGGCCTGCTGGATCTGCTCTCGGATCTGATCGGCCTCGTCCATCACCCGGCTCCGCGAGTAGCGCTCCTGGTCGGGAGGAACGTCGAAGGAGACCGGCGGCAGGACCCGCAGCTTGAACTTGGCGGGGAAGTAGGCGACGAGCCCGGCCGGACCGAACAGCAACATGTTGGCCGTCACCGGGAAGTACGGGATGTTGAGGAGCTTCGCCAAGCGGGCGTTCTTGTAGACGATCGGCATCGATTCCTCGGCCCCGACGACCGCGATCGGGATCACCGGCACTCCGGCCCGCATGGCGATCTCGACGAACCCGCCCCGGCCGAACCGGTGCAGCTTGTAGCGGTCGCGATAGAGCTTGCCCGTGCCCTTCGTGCCTTCGGGGAACACGAGCACGAGCTGCTGGTCGTCGTGGAGCAGCCGGTAGGCGTTGTCGGGGTGGGCGGGGACACCGCCGACCCGGGACCAGATCGTGCCGATCGCCGGGATCGCCCGCAGCAGGTTCTCGGCCAGCCCGTACACCGGCCGCTGCCGCTCCACTTCGATGCCGTGCATGATCACGGGGGCGTCGGACGGGATGGCGCCGGCGTGGTTGGCGACGAGCAGGGCGCCGCCCTCGCGGGGGATGTGCTCGAGCCCTTCCCACTCCACCCGGAACCAGTGCCGGTAGAGGGGGTCGTAGACGGTGCGGGCGATCTCCCGCATCCGCTCGCTCCGCCCCCAGGCGTCGACGTCCCCCCGCCGCACATGAGGGTCACAGGCGCCAGGCTCGGGCTCGGCTTCCGGTTGCGGCACCGGGACGAGCTCCCGGCTCGCGACCTCGATGGCGCGCTCGACCGCGCCGTTGTCGGGCAGGGTGTCGGCCAGGTTGTCGGAAGACCGAAGCTGCACGCCGGGGCCGCCCGGCGCCTGCTCCTCGGGGGCTTCGGGCATCCCGGAAGGAAACCGCGTCCTCAGCCCCCGCGCAAGCCGACACCAGCGTCAGGGTCTCCTGCCGATGATCCGCCGGTTGCCGCCATCGGTTCGCTACAAAGGAGAAATTGGCGACGTCTGTCGCCACCGGGAGGGGGAAGAGGAATGCAGCAACGTGAAGTGACTGGATGGGTCGGCTGGGCGATCTTCGCCGCCATCCTCATGATCCTGGTCGGGATCTTCGACATCATCGGAGGCCTGGTCGCCATCTTCGACGACGACTTCGAGCTGGTCGGCTCCCGCTCGGGCATCTACGTCGTCGACGAGAGCGCTTGGGGCTGGTGGACGCTGATCGTCGGTGTGCTCCTGCTCTTCGCCGGCTTCGCGGTGCTCCGGGGCGCGGTGTGGGGGCGCGCAGTCGGCGTCTTCTTCGCCGGGCTCAACGGCATCGGCCATCTGGTGCTCATCGACGCGCACCCGATCTGGTCGCTGCTGATCATCATCCTCGACGTGCTGGTGATCTACGGCCTGGTCGTGCACGGCGGAGAGCTGCGCGAGGGCTACTGACGAACGGTCGGCACGCGGACAGGGGGCCGTCCGGGCTACTTGGCCCGGAAGGCGCCCGTCACCTGCCAGCGGGGCCCGAGGTATCGCACGGCCATGCCGACGCCACGCGCGACCATCCAGAGCGCGAGCGCGCCCCAGAGCCACAGCAAGCTGCCGTCGAGCGCCAGCACGGCAAGGGCGACGGGGGCGAAGACCACGAGGCTGGCAACGATCATGGCGCCGGCGAGGTAGCCGGCGTCGCCGGCGCCGAACAGCACGCCGTCGAGCACGAACACGATCGCGTTGAGCGGCTGGATGGCCGC
>JAPSGP010000347.1 GCA_031177445.1 Acidimicrobiia bacterium | reverse complement strand
GCCAGGTCAGGACGAGGACCGCAGTTCCCGGCTGCAGGTCACGCAGACCTTCGGCCACGGCCGGCTCGAACACGAGCCAGGCGTCGGGTGCGCCTTCGTCACCCTGTTTCGGAGCGATCGCCCGATCGACCAGCGACGACTCGACCCACCCGATCGGGCGTAGCTCGATCCCGTTCGACGGCACCAACAATGCGTACCACGCCGACCGCCGCACTGAGCCCGTTCAGCGTCGGGCAGCCACCACGTAATGGCCCGCCCGGCTGATCTCACGGTCGATGCCGTCGAGATACCGCAGCAAGGGGCCGTCAGGCACGGGGCGGCTCGCGAACCACTCGTTCAGCACGACGTCGCTGCGGATGACGCACAGGCGGCGCACGGACCGCAGGCTCTCAACCACGGCTCGCTGCTCCTCGGGTTCCAGCAGCGTCGGCCACATTCCGGCGTTGAATCCGGTCGGAGGCGACAAGTCGGCGAACACGTAGAAGGTGTTCATCCCCGGCGCCGAGAAAAAGGTGTCGCACTGGTTCCGCAGGGTCGTCGTGACGTCCTCGTAGTCGTGGGCGATCTCGTTGGTGTGAACCCATCGGGCACCCGAGACACCCGCGATCGGGACAGCAGCCCGGTAGTGCGAGACGTACGGTCGCATCTTCACGACGAACACCAGGGCCAGGACCACGGGAACTGCGACCGCCGCGACGCGCGCGACCGGGCGCCAATGGAGTCGCAGCACGACGAGGGCGTCGTTGAACGCGACGATCGTCAGGGCGAGCACGAGGAACGTCGCCCAGTACCGGTGGCTTCCTGCGACGGGATACACGTGCAGGAGCTGCAACACGCCAACGGCGGCGAGCGCGCGACGCCCGACGGTGCGCCATCCGTCCTCGACGATCCCGACGGGCGGGAGTGCCAGAACACCTGCGAGCGGGATGAACGCGAGCCTCCCCTTGCCGAACGTGTCGGGAGACACGAGCGAGACGAACAAGAGGATGCCGACTCCGGCAGCAACCGCCCCGCTCACCAGCGACGCGATCGGCGGCGACGCGCGGCGACGTACCGCGAGGTACACGGGCACGAGCGCGACCAGCACGACCAGGACCGGGAGCAGATCGTCGGGCGGATACTCGATGAAGAAGTTCCTGCGTTGGTCGAGCGGCCGGACGATCACGCCGTTCCACAACCCGCTCACCGAAGTCCCGGTCGCGAGCACGTAGCCGATCGAGCCCAGCGCGACGACCATCGCACCGAACCCGAGGCCCTTCCACGGGAGCGTCGGGCCAGGTGCTCGCTCGCCGAACAGCACGAAGGCGAGCACCAGGTTGGCGAGGAACGCCACCGCCGCCAGCTGCAGGAAGGCCTCTGTGCCGAGATCAGGACGCAGCAGGACCCAGGGCAGGAGCAGCATCACGGCGACCGCGCCGAATCGGAGCCACCTCGGCGCTCGGGCAGCACCCGAGGTCATCAACACGAAGACGGCGATGACCGCGAAGCCGCCGACGTTGATCTTCGTCAGACACAGCGCCGCGAGCAGCCCGCCGACGATCGGCGCCCGTGCCCGGCCGATGGGGCGATCAGGCATCGACAAGGCGAGGACCAACATCGCAAGCAGCGCGGCCAGGTACAACCCCGGGTGCAGGTGCTCGCTGGCGGCCGAGCCGAGGTACCAGAACACGCACACCTGGGCCAGCACGCCCAAGAGCCAGCGGCGAGTGACGCACACGATGATGAGCCCGCACGTGGTGCTCGTGGCCACCCACATCAGCTCCGACACGATGCGGCCGGAGGTGAGGTCGGGGCCCCCGATCACCTGGAAGAGCGGTCCCAGTGTTGCGTAGTAGAAGGGCCCGTACTGCGTGTAGGTCTCGTCGTAGAGGTTCCCGTGGCGGACGAACTCGCGCAGCGCCACGACGAGATAGCCCTCATCGTCGTTGAGCGGCTGGCCCGTGAAGACTCGGGGGAAGCCGACGATCAGGAAGAAGACGGTGACCGCGCCGAGCAGCGCCAAGCCGGCGATGAGCTTCTTCCGACCGGTGAAGCGCCATGGGTCGAGGCGGCCGACGGCGGCACCGGGTCGGCGGTCAGCGACCTCAGTGACGGTCACGCCGCCGAACCGACCGAGTACACCGGGCCGCAGTCTACGTTTGGCCTCGTCGCAACCAATGGAACCACTCGCCGAGCCGCGGGATGATGGGACGGTCGCAAGGGCGCGAGAGGGGGGCCATGGCCGACGTCGAAGCGTTGCTGACGGGCGTCGTGACACGGGCCCACGTGCTCTCCGGTCGCGCCATCAGCGAGGACTACGGCCACGACGAAGCGCTCACCGCCACGCCCGAGCTTCCGGCATTCGTGGTCCGGCCGGCGAACACGATCGAGGTTGCCGGCGTGCTGCGCGTCGCCCACGAGCACCGCATCCCGGTCACGCCCCGCGGGAGCGGAACCGGCCTGTCGGGCGGCGCGGTACCTCTCGCCGGTGGCATCGTGGTGTCCTTCGAGCGGATGGACCGGATCCTCGAGGTCGACACCGACAACTACGTGGCGGTCGTCCAGCCCGGCGTGACCCTCGAGCAGCTCGACGCCGAGCTCGCGGCGAAGGGGCTCGTCTACCCCGTGTTCCCCGGTGAGTACAGCGCCAGCCTCGGAGGAAACGTCGCCACCAACGCCGGCGGCATGCGGGCGGTGAAGTACGGCGTCACCCGCCACCAGGTGCTCGGACTGGAAGCGGTGCTCGCAGGTGGCGAGGTGATCCGCACCGGGGGAAGGTTCGTGAAGGCGAGCACGGGCTACGACCTGACGCAGCTGATCATCGGCTCCGAGGGCACGCTCGCACTCGTCACCGAGGCGACCCTGCGGCTCTACCCGCGTCCGGAGCACCAGGCGACGGTGCTCGCGCCGTTCCCGGCGCTGCACGACGTCACGCGGGCGGTGCCGGCGATCGTCGGAAGTGGCGTGGGCCCCCTGATCCTCGAGTACATCGACATGCTCACGATGGCGGCGATCACCGCGCACGTCGGCCTCGACCTCGGTGTGCCCGCAGACGTGAAGGAGCGCGCGCTCGCCTACCTCGTGGTGATGATGGAGAACGCGCGTGCGCCTCGCCTCGACGAGGACGTCGAGACGCTCGGTGAGCTGCTCTTCGATCTCGGCGCCATGGACGTGTACGTGCTCCCCGCGCCGGCCGCCACCCAGCTCATCGACGCTCGCGAGAAGGCGTTCTGGGTGGCCAAGGCGAACAACGCCGACGACATCGTCGACGTCGTCGTGCCGCGATCGGCGATTCCCGAGTTCATGGCCAAGGTCGCCGAGCTCGGTCAGACGCACCAATCGCTGATCGCCGGCTGCGGGCATGCCGGGGACGGCAACGTGCACCTGTCGGTGTTCCAGCCCGACCCTCAAACGCGAGAGAAGGTCATGCGCGGCCTCTTCGAGGCCGGGCTCGGGCTGGGCGGCGCGATCTCCGGCGAGCATGGCATCGGCCTCGAGAAGAAGAAGTACTTCCTCGAGCTCGAGGACCCGGTCAAGGTGGACCTCATGCGCCGCATCAAGGTGGCCTTCGATCCCGACGGCATCCTCAATCCCGGCACGATCTTCGACTGATTGGCGAGGACATGAACGGCGCGCAGGCACTCATTCGCACGCTCGTCGACTGCGGCGTCGACACGTGCTTCACCAACCCGGGCACGTCCGAGATGCACTTCGTGCACGCGCTCGACGCCGTGCCCGAGATGCGCAGCGC
>JAPSGP010000093.1 GCA_031177445.1 Acidimicrobiia bacterium | reverse complement strand
ACCTTGCGCCGGGTGGTGACGAGCTCGACGGCGATCCGCTGCGCCGCTTCGGCGATCCCGAGGAAGGCGCCGGAGAGTGCGCTGCTGCCGACCACTTGACCCAGCAACCCGGCGACGCTCGGCCCGCCCCACGGCCCCTGCGTGATCGGGGCATCGGCCGGGACGAACACGTCGGTGAACACGATGTCCTGGCTCCCCGAGGCCCGCATCCCGAGCGCATCCCAGTCGTCGCGCTGCTCGACCCCGTCGGCGTGCGCGCCGACCGGCACGAGCACCAGCAGGTCGGCGGCGCCCTGGCGCAGGCGGGCGACCACGAGGAGGAGGTCGGCGGCGGGCGAGAGCGTGGAGAAGATCTTGCGCCCGTTCAGGTGGTAGCCGCCGGCGACTGGCGTGAGCTCGCTCACGGGGTAGAACGACATCGCGCCCGCCTCGGTGCCGAGCACGCACGCCACCAGTGATCGCGCGGCGACGGCGCCGAGCATCGCCCCGAGCCCCTCGACGTCGGCGTGCTCACCGCGGGCGGTGGCGGCACGCCACGTGCGGGCGGCCACGAACGTCGCCGACAGGTGCATGGCGACCGAGATCGCGGTCGAGCCGTCGCCCCGCCCCAGCCGGTTGACACCGACGGCCAGGTCGTGCAGCGACGCGAGGCCCATCCCTCCGAGCTCCGACGGCACGCAGGCCGCCAGCGCGTCCGACTCCTGCATCGCCTTGACGTTCTCGACCGGGAACGACGAATCACGGTCGTGCTCGTCGGCACGGGTGGCGAAGTCGGCGGCATGCTCCTGGCACAGCCCGACGAAGCGCCGGCCGGTCTCGGTCGTCGCCTCGAGCGACCGGTCGACCTCCACCGCGGCAGCTTTGTCGCGTGGCACCGTGCGCCGCCAACACTTACTCTGCCCGGCCTGTGGGGGAGGTGACCGTCGGCATCGACATCGGGACGTCCTCGGTGAAGGCGATCGCCGCCGACGCCGACGGCCACGTCGTCGCCAGTGCCCGGGTCCCGCATGCGTTCCGGGTCCCGTCACCGCTGCGTTTCGAGCACGACGCCGACCGCGCGTGGCGCGCCGGGCCGCGTGACGCGCTCGCCGCCCTCGGCGACGTCCGTCCCGCCGGCGTGAGCGTGGCCGCAATGGTCCCGTCGCTCACCGCGGTCGACGCCGCCGGGATCCCGGTGACCCCGGGCCTGCTCTACGGCGACGAGCGCGGCCGCCACGGCACGGTCGCGGGTCATCCGGCCGAGAGCGGCGAACTGCTGGCGTTCCTGCGCTGGACCGCCCGTGAAGCGCCCGACGCGCACGGCTACTGGCCCGCGCAGGCGGTCGCCAACCACGCCCTGGGGGGCCAGCCGGTGCTCGACACGACGACTGCTGCCACCGCTTACCCGCTGTTCGACTGGACCGATTGGGACCCCGCGGTGGCGACCGAGGCGGGGGTCACCACCGACCAGCTGCCGCGACTGGTGCCGACCGGGTTCGAGTGCGGCCGCATCGGCGGCGCCGACGGCCCTGCGCTCGGCTCCGGGTGCATCGACGCGTTCGCCGAGCAGCTCGTCGCCGGGGCCGACGACGAGGGCGACGTGCTCGTCATCCTGGGCACGACGCTCATCGTGTGGGCGGTCACCGCCAGCGACGAGCCGGTACCCGACCACTACGTGATCCCGCACACCGCACCCGGGAAGATGCTCGTCGGCGGGCCGAGCAACGCCGGCGGGCTGTTCCTCAACTGGGCGACGTCGCTGCTCGGGAACCCCGAGCCGGTCACCGACCCGGGCCGCGTTCCCCTGTGGGCGCCGTACCCGCGAGGCGAGCGGGTGCCCTACAACGATCCCGACCGGCGGGCTGTCCTGGCGGGGCTCGACCTCACTCACACCGCGGGCGCGGTCCGGCGCGCCGCGTTCGAGGCATCGGGATTCGTCGCCCGGCGCATGCTCGAGGCGACCAAGGTCGACGCACGGCGGATCGTCGCCACCGGCGGTGGCATCCGCGTCGACGACTGGGTGCAGGCGCTCGCCGACGCAACCGGGATGCCCGTCGACTGCGTCGCCGTGCCCGAGGGCGGCGCGCTGGGCTCGGCGTGGCTGGCCCGCATCGCCGCCGGTCTCGAGGAGCCGCTCGCCATGACCGAGGGCCGCCGGTGGGCACACACGGGGCGTCGCGTGGATCCCGATCCGAAATGGGTACGTGCCGCAGACGAACGCTACGGACGCTTCCTCGAGATCAGCGAGCTCGGACTTCGGTGAGGTCGCCCGCGCAGGTGCAACCAGGCTGCAGCCGGGTATCACGACGATGGAACCACGAGCATGGCCTCGAGATGAGGGGAGTGTGTGCAATGAGCGATGTCACGACTGCGCTACGGGAAGTCGAGCAGAAGACGAACGCCGCGCTCGGTGCCGTGGAGGCGGACGGTGGAGCGTCTCCGGTGCTCACCGCGGTCGTCCGCGAGTTCGCGAGGAAGGCGGACAAGGCCTTGCAGTCGGCGTCCAACGGCCACGTGCGGGACGCCGTCTTCGAGCTCGAGCAGGCCGGCGACAGCGCCAAGGCGGCTGCAGAGGCTGACGCTGGAGCGGGGGGCGCCACGACGAAGTTGGTTCTCGACGCGCATCTCGCAATCTGCATGCTGAAGGCCGAGCTCGCGTGAGAGCTCAGGCCCGCAGCCCGGCGGCGTGACGGCTGCCGTGGGGCGGCAGCGGGTGGCGGAACAGCGCCGCCGCGTTCTCGTGGCTGATCATCGCGATCTCGTCGGCCGGCAGCGCGCCGTAGAAGCGGTCGAACACCGCCTGGGAGTCGGGCCAGGTGCCGTCGCCGTGCGGGTAGTCGGTCTCGAACATGATGTTCTCGACCCCGATCACCTCGCGCGTCGAGATCGTCGACGGATCGTCGATGGTGCAGAACCAGAAGTTGCGGTGGAGCGCCTCGGCCGGGCGCAGGTCGCCGGTGAAGTACTCGCCGTAGCCCGATCGGTCGACGATGTTCTCGAGCCGGTCGTGCAGCATCGCGACCCAGCCGATGCCACCTTCGGACATCGCGATCTTCAGCTCGGGGTGCTTCACCGGATATCCCGACCACAGCCACTCGGCGCACGCCTCGAGCGACAGCTGACCGAACAGTGTGGCACCGAGCGCGACCGCGGGCGAACCCGGCGGCAGGTCGGCGACACCGCTCGAGCCGACGTGGAGGCAGATGACGGTGCCGGTCTCGGCGCAGGCCTCGATGATGGGGTCCCACCACCCCTGGAACAGGTTCGGCAGGCCGATTCGGTGTGGCATCTCGGGCAGCGTCACCGCGACGAAACCGCGCTCGGCGTTGCGACGGATCTCGGCAGCACCCTGCTCGGCGTCGCCGAGATAGGTGATGCCCATGGGCACGGTGCGCTCCGGGTGGGGGGAGTACCACTCCTCGTGGAACCAGTCGTTCCACGCCTGCGTGACCGCGAGACCGAGGGCAGGGTCGGAGCACTGCGAGAACACGCGCCCGCAGAACCCGGTGATCTGTGACGGGAAGTTGACCGACGCCCACACGCCGTTGATGTCCATGTCCTTGATCCGGGCGTCGATCTGGTAGCAGCCCGGCCGCATCTCGTCGAAGCGGGTGGGCTCGACCTTCCAGTCCTCGCGCTTTCGCCCCACCACCGCGTTGAGGCCGACCTGGAAGTAGAGCTCGCCGTCGAACTCCCACACCTCGTGGCCCTCGACCGTCTCGATCACCCGCGGCGCCCGGTCCTGGAGGGCCCCGGGAAGCCGGCCTTCGAACATGTCGGGCGGCTCGACCAGGTGGTCGTCGACCGAGATGATCGTGTACTTGATCGGCCGGGGCTCGGGATCGGGCTCCAGGCCGTGGGTCTCGCTCTTGCGCCAGTTGAGCTTGGGGCGCTCGGTGGTGGTCATTGCATCGAGGGTACCTTCAGCCAGTGCCTCGGATCTCGTGGCTCCTGGCGGTCGCGGCATTGGCGCTGGCGGGCTGCAGCGACGACGACGGCAGTCCGACGAGCGGCCCCCTGACTCGCGGAAGCGCGCCCCAGTCGACCGCGACCTTGCCCCCGGCGACGACGGACGCCCCCCGGTCGAGCACGAACGAGGCATGTGAGATCGTGAGCCGTGAGGACGCGGAGCAGGTGTTCGGCGAATCTGCGCGAGCGGGAGCACCCGAGGATGCGGGCGAGGACGCCGTCTGCGTCTGGGAGGCGGGCGACGACGGGGAGGGACCGCATCAGTTCCTCGAGTTCCGCGTGCACGAGGGCGGTGACCTGCGGTCGGTCACGATCAACACCGGCGGCGGCATCGTGCTCACCTCGCAGTGGAGCAACGACGGGAGGTCGTGCGCGTTGCGCTACATCGGAACCGGATCGGTGGGGCAGAGCGAGGCCAAGCAAGCCGCGCTCGACGAGCTCAAGACGCGGATCGGCCCGTGCACCGGATGATGAGAAGATGGCGCGTATGACGCTCGAGATCGAGATCAATCGCGACGCGTGCATGGGCTCGGGCAATTGTGGCTTCTGGGCTCCGGGCGTGTTCGACCTAGACGACGACGGCATCGCGGTCGTGCTCGACGCCGACGCCGCGCCGGAGAAGAAGATCATCCTCGCCGGGCAAGGCTGTCCGACTCAGGCGATCACGATTCGGAAAGACGGAGAGAAGGTGGTGTAGGTCGTGCCGATGCCGTTCGTCCTCGTGCATGGTGGCGGGCACGGGGCCTGGTGCTGGGCGCCCACGATGCCGCACCTGCTCGGCGAGGTGCTGGCGATCGACCTGCCGCCGAAGTCGGTGCGCGGCGGGCCGGGCCGGCACGAGTCGGTGCCCGAGCTTCGCACGCTCACGCTCGACGACTTCGCTACCTCCGCGCTCGCCGACGTCGATGCCGCCGGGCTCGATCGGTTCGTCCTCGTCGGGCACTCGATGGGCGGTCTGACGATCTCGCAGCTCGCGCGCCGCGTGCCGGATCGCATCGCGCACCTGGTGTACGTGTCGTGCATCGTGCCTCCGGAAGGCGGATCCTCGGTCGACGCGCTGCCAGCCGAGCTACGCGACACGACCAGGGAGGCCATCGAGCGAGGCCGGAGCGGGGACGGCAACCCGATCGGCGGCTTGGACGAGGCGACGGCCCGCTTCATGTTCTGCAGCGACCTCGACGAGGAACAGGCCCGGTTCGTGCTCGACAACGTCGGCACCGATGCCGTCGGCATCCTCGACGAGTCGGTGACGCGCACGGGCATCCCGCCGAATCTCCCGAAGACCTATGTGAAGCTGCTCCAGGACCAGTCGTTGGCCCCCGAGCTGCAGGACGCGCTCATCGACAATCTCCGGGCGTCACCCGGCGGCGACGTCGACGTCATCACGATCGACGCCGGCCACGACGTCATGATCAGCCGGCCCAAGGAACTGGCCGACGTGCTGAACGCGGTCCCATCGAGCAGTTGACAGTTCGACGGGGCGGTTTCAAGGGGTTCGGCGCGGAGAACTGTCAACTGCTCAGAGAAAGCGCGGTGCCTTGAGGGGTGACCCGCTGGGTGTTGGTGATCTGTAGGATGCCGTGCCCGTCGGGATCGAGCACGCAGGTCGTGTTGGCGCAGCCGCCGTCGGCGTGTGACTGGTAGTTCACGAGTGCGCCCGTGGGCGCGAAGCGGTCGCCGCGTTCGCTCACGACCTCGTAGTGCGACCATCGCACGGTGACCGGGGGGTCGTCGCAGCGGGCGAACACCTCCGACCAGACCATGGGCTCGGCGAGGAAGTCTGTTGCAGCGTGGAGCTCGCGCACGACGGACGCCGTCTCGGTCGTCACGTCGGTGATCTCACCTCGCCACAGGCCGGGCTCGACCCGCGCGACTCGCAGTCGGTAGGGACGTTCGGCGTGCCAGACGAAGTCGCGGGTGTTGGGATCACCGGGGGTGCTCGTCAGTGAGGACGCGGTGCCGGCGAGCAGCCCGCCACCGGCGGCGTACCCGCCCCAGTTCGCAGCGCCGAAGTTCGGGAACGAGCGGTTCCACTGCAAGCCGAGGTGGGCGGCGCCTGCGCCGGGGAACGTCACCTGGAGCGCCCAGAAGTACAGGTGCTCGACGACGGGAGGCGTGAGGACCTCGAGCTGTGCGCTCGCCTCGACGAGGTGCCCGGCGCCCGGGGGAAGCCGCCAGGCCAGGTGGAACGAAGACGCTCCATTCCCGCCCGGCGGGAACCCGCGGACGCGGGCGCGGCGAAGCACGATCCGATCGTAGAAGCGCCGCGCCTCAACCTGACACCGGCGTCAGGTCGCGTAGGATCCGCGAAGGCGGCGGCTTTGCCGACCGCCGTAGCAGGAGCCCGAGCCTGAGGGCGACCCGGAGGATCAGTCGATGGCGATCGGGATCACCGAGGAACACGCGGCGCTGCACGACGCGGTCCGGGGGTGGATCGAGCGCCACAGCCCTCCGTCCGTGGCCCGGACGGCGCTGGAGGCCGACCGCGAGGAGTTGCCCGGCTTCTGGCCCGACCTGGCCGCCCAGGGATGGCTCGGGCTGCACGTCGACGAGGGGCTGGGCGGCGAGGGTTACGGCTTCGCCGAGCTGGTGGTGGTGCTCGAGGAGCTGGGTCGGGCGTGTGCGCCCGGCCCCTACGTCCCGACGGTCCTCGCCGCGGCCGTGCTCCAGGCCGCCGGCAAGGAGTCGGCCGCGGACCTGGTGCCGGCGATCGTCGCCGGCGACACCCTTGCCACGGTCGCGCTCGACGGCGCGCTGGCGCACGAACCCGACGGCGAGAACGAGCACGTTTCCGGATCCCTCCGGGCGGTGCCGTCGGCTCATCTCGCAACCCTCCTCGTCGCGCGCGCGGGTGACCACTGGTACGTGCTGTCCGGCGACCAGTTCGAAGCGCGCGAGCTTCCGAGCCTCGATCCCACCCGCCGGGTCGCCGAGATCACGGTTGACGGCGCGGTCATCCCGCCGTCACGAAGGCTCGGCGGCGTCGATGCCGGTCAGGTCGGCGATCTCGCGGCCCTGCTGTTCTCGGCCGAAGCGGTGGGGATCGCGCAATGGTGCGTCGACACCGCAGCGGAGTACGCCAAGGTGCGCGAGCAGTTCGGGCGTCCGATCGGCCAGTTCCAGGGTGTGAAGCACAAGTGCGCCGACATGCTGGCGCACACGGAGCTGGCCCGCGCCGCCGTGTGGGACGCCGCCCGCGCCGCTGACGACCAGGACGCGTTCGAGCTCACCGCGTCCGCCGCCGCCGGCCTCGCCATCGACGCCGCCTTCGGCGCGGCCAAGGATTGCATCCAGGTCCACGGCGGCATCGGGTTCACGTGGGAGCACGACGCCCAGCTCTACCTGAAGCGGGCGATGACGACGCGCCAGCTGCTCGGCCCGACCGCGAAATGGCGGGTGCGCGCGGCAGAGCTGGCGCGGGCGGGTGCCCGGCGCCGCCTCCGGGTCGAGCTTCCTCCGGAGGCGGAATCCCTGCGGGAGGAGGTGCGTGCGTTCTTGGCCACGATCACAGGGCTCGACGAGCCTGGTCGGCGCGTGCAGATCGCGGATGCCGGCTACCTCACGCCGGCCTGGCCCAGGCCCTGGGGCCGCGACGCCGGCGCGCTCGAGCAGCTCGTCATCGACGAGGAGTTCCGCGCTGCCAAGGTTCGCCGGCCGAACCTGAGCGTTGCCGCGTGGGCGTTGCCCCCGCTGATCGTGTTCGGCACGCCCGAACAGCAGAAGCGGTGGATCCCGGCGACGCTCCGGGGCGAAGTGGAGTGGTGCCAGCTGTTCAGCGAGCCCGGAGCCGGCTCTGACCTCGCCTCACTCGCGACCCGTGCCACACGCGACGACGGGGGCTGGATCGTGAACGGCCAGAAGGTGTGGACCTCGATGGCCCAGAACGCCGACTGGGGGATCTTGCTCGCCCGCACCGACCCGGACGCGCCGAAGCACGACGGCATCTCGTTCTTCATGCTCGACATGAAGACGCCCGGCATCGAGATCCGCCCCCTTCGCGAGCTCACCGGAGAGGCCTGGTTCAACGAGGTGTTCTTCAACGACGTGCTCGTCCCCGACGACTGTCTCGTGGGCGAGGAGCGCGACGGTTGGCGGGCGGCGCGCACCACGCTTGCCAACGAGCGCGTCTCGATGGGCAGCGGCTCGTCGATCGGCCACGGGGTGCAGGGCGTGCTGCGACTGCTCGACGAGACCGGTCACAGCGACGAGACGGTGGCACTCGACGACGCCGGCCGGCTCGTCGCCGAAGCCCACGCCCTCGCGGTGCTCGGCTTCCGGCTCACGCTCCAGGCGCTCCTCGGTGCGGACCCGAGCGGCTCGGAGGCGGCGGTGCGCAAGCTGCTGGGTGTCGAGCACGACCAGCTGGTGCAGGAGGTCGGCCTGGGGCTCCTCGGCGCGCGCGGCGCGGTGCCCGACGGCGAGGCCGAGATCTGGGTCCGCAGCTTCCTCTTCAACCGGTGTCTCACCATCGCCGGCGGGACCAGCGAGGTGCAGCGCAACATCATCGCCGAGCGCGTGCTCGGCCTGCCGCGCGACCCCTGATCAACCTGCGGGCGGGAGCTCGAGAACCTCGCCCGGGAAGATCAGGTTGGGGTCGCCCGAGCGAAGCTTCGTGCGGTTCGCCTCGACCACGGTCGTCCAGTAGGCGGCGATCTCCTCGTCGGCGAGGTCGTCCGGCGCGTGGCCGGTGGCGAGCGACAGTCCCGTGCGGGCGATCGACCACAGGCTGTCGCCCGGCTGCACCACGTGGGTCGCTGGGACGCCCTGGGGGAGTCCCGGGACCGGCGGGGGTGATGGCGGGGCCGCGGGCTCGGCCGCGATCACCTGGGGCTCGGCGGGCTCGACTGCCGGCGTCCGTTCGAGCCCACCGGCTCTCCCGGTGCGCACCGGCGGCGCACTCGTCGATACGGCACCGCCGCGGGGATGGTCGCGATGGTCGAGCTCG
>JAPSGP010000092.1 GCA_031177445.1 Acidimicrobiia bacterium | reverse complement strand
GCAGTGCACGAGCGTGTAGACGCCGACGCGGTCGTTCCTGATACGCGTGAGCATGTCGTCGGGTCGGGCGACAGCCTGCGCGCTGCGGTACTGGCGGATGTGCTCGGCCATCTTCTCGACAGGCTGGAGCAGCGCGAACGACAACAGCCCGAGGCCGAGCTCGCCCGCCGCGATCGCGCTCGCCTCGGTCGCCGCCGCGAGCCAGCACGGCGGGTGGGGGTCCTGGTATGGCTTCGGCGTCTGCATGCGCTCGGGGAACACGAGGTTCTCGCTGTCCACGAGAACGTCTCCTGCTCCCACATGCGCACCACGATCTCGACCGCCTCGCGCCACTGGTCGCGCGAGCGGTCATCGATCGGCACGCCGAAGGCGACCTGCTCCATCGGCGTCGACCGTCCCGTTCCCCACTCGACCCGCCCGTGCGACAGCACGTCGACCGTCGCCACCTTCTCCGCCACTCTCGCCGGGTGAGTGAACCCGAACGGCATGAGCACGACGCCGAAGCCGAGCTTGATCTGCTCGGTGCTGAGGGCGAGACCCCCGAGGATCGCCTCCGAGCACGGTGACGCCGAGCGCCCGTCGCGGAAGTGATGCTCGACGACCCAGGCGGTGTGGAAGCCGAGCCGATCGGCGTACTGGATCTCAGCGATCGCCTCCTCGTAGGTGCGCTGCTCGGCGTCACGCTGTCCATAGGGGTGCGCCTCGGGCCAGGGCTTGATCTTCGGCTGGAACTCGTAGAGGACGTCGAGCTTCATGGCACTTCCTTTGCAATGTCGAAGATCTTTTCGTATCTTCGAACCCTATGCCTCGCCCCGCGCTGGCCGCCAGCCGCGCCGTCGCCGTCCTCAACTTCCTGGCCGCTCACCCCACCGAGGGCTTCACCCTCAGCGAGGTGGCGTCCCGCCTCGGCATCAACCTGGCGTCGGCGCATGCACTGCTCGGTGTGCTCACCGATGCCGGCTATGTCGCCCGCCATCCCCGGCTGCGGACCTTCACGCTCGGGCCCTCGGTGGTGGCGCTCGGCACCGCCGCGCTCGAGTGCCATCCAGTCGTCGACCTCGCCCGTGACGCCGCCCGCGAGCTCGCGGCAGAGGCCAGCCTCGAGGTCGCCGTGACGGCCGCCGCCGGCAGCCACATCGTCTTCCTCGCGCGTGCGGGCGACCCGTCGGCCCGGGGCGTGCCGATCCACGTCGGCCAGCGGGTGCCGCTCGTGCCGCCCCTCGGCTCGGTCTTCGTCGCCTGGGGCGGCGCCGACGCGTGGCTCGCCCAGGCCGACGACCCGGACGCGCTGCGCGATGTGCTCGAGACGGTCCGCGGCCGCGGCTACTCGGTCGCGATCGAGGCCGACGCCCGCAAGGCGCTGGGCCACGCGCTCGACGACCTCGCCGCCGGTCCCGCCAACGAGCAGCTGCGGGCGAGCGTCGAAGGACTCGTGACCGAGTTGGGGCGGCGCGAGTACCAGGTGCGCGAGCTCGCGCCCGCCCGCCCCTACCAGGTGTCGATGATTGCCGCACCGGTATTCGGCCCCGCTGCCGAGGTCGCGCTCGCGCTCACCCTCGTGGGCTTCGAGGGTGAGCTGCTCGGCCGCGAGATTGCGGCGTTCGGGGAGCGGCTGCGCGACGTTGGCTTGGTGGTGACCCAACGCAGCCGCGGCCGCGTGCCCGCCCGGGGCTGACCGGGGCCGTCAGCCGGACGCCACCTGTGCGGCCACCGCCGCGCCGATCGTCGCCGCCAGTAGGGCGTGGCCTTCGTCGCCGGGGTGGATGCCGTCGGCCAGCTGCTCGGCGGTCAGGAGGGCCGCACCCCGCACGAGCCGGAGTCGCGCGTCGCCGGCCGCGATCCGCTCCTCGACCACCTCCTCGATCGCGGCCCGGAGGTCGACGAGCGTGGCGCCGAGCCGATTCGGCGTGGCCTCGGCGTCGGGCCGCAGCACCGGGCTGGCGACGACGATGGGCGTCGTAGGGTGACCTTGGCGGACGACCTCGAGGAACGCGTGCGTGTTGGCGCGCATCATCGCGGCGCTGTGGGGGGTGCGCGTCCAACAGTTGGTGCCGTGCGAGATCGAGATGACGTCCGCGGGGATCGACGCGAGGTGCTCGGCCGACACGATCTCGCCCCGGGCGCTGCCCGCGTAGCCGAGGTTGCACACGTCGAGACCCTGGTCCCGCCCCGCGACGGCGGGCCATGCGAGTGCGGGGGTGGACGCGATCCAACCCTCGGCGATCGAGTCGCCGTAGGCGAGCCACCGTGGCTGGGTCGGAGGCGGGGCAATGCTCCCCGCCGTCGACGTGATCGAGGTGATCGTGGGACGCATGCCCTCTGGGAGGTACACGATCCCGGGCAGGTCGGCTGGTCGCGCCCCGGCGCGCAACTCGACGACGCCCTGCCCGAGCACGGCCGGCTGTTCGTCGACCTGACCGTCGACCCACAACGTGAACGACCGGCCGGCGCCGTCGCCGCGGTAGCCGAGGTCGTCGGTCTCCGTCCGGTATCCGACCATCACGGACGGAGCATCGCCCACGAATTCGATGCGGACGCCGACGGGCAGCTGCGCCGTACCCCAGGTGTCGATGGGCAGCCGCGCGAAATCCGCGGGATCGGCGCGGGGATACGCAACACCCGCGCCCGGGGGCCACGCACGCCCGCGCAAGAACGGACTCACCGTGCGCTCGATTGCGGTGTCGTCCTGAGCCATCAGTGCCTTCCTCGTGCGACCGCGCTCGCATGCGAAGCTACGGGGATGTCGCGCCGGCAGCTTGCCAGAGGGATCTTCGAGCGGACGCATCTGACCGGTGAGTTCACACTGCGGTCCGGCGTCGTGAGCAACGAGTACTTCGACAAGTACCTGTTCGAGTCGGATCCCGCGCTGCTGCGGACGATCGCCGAGGCGCTGGTGCGGTTGCTCCCGCCCGATGCCGAGGCCGTCGCCGGGCTCGAGCTCGGGGGTGTGCCGATCGCGACCGTGCTCTCGCAGCTCACGGGCCTGCCGGCCCTGTTCGTGCGCAAGCAAGCCAAGACCTACGGCACATGCCGGCTCGCCGAAGGCGGCGACGTCGACGGGCGCCGGCTCGCCGTCATCGAAGACGTCGTCACCTCCGGTGGTCAGGTGGTCACGTCGTGCGGCGATCTGCGAGACCGCGGTGGGATCGTCACCCACGCCATCTGCGTGATCGACCGTCAAGCGGGAGGATCGGAAAACCTTGCGCAGGTCGGCGTCGAGCTGCGCGCGCTCTTCACGATGGACGAGCTCGAGCGCGCCGGCGGTTAGCTTCCGCCGGTTCCGCGCCACGGCGGGGTCCGGGGCGGATCGAAGTCGCAGGGGCGGATCTCGCCGTTGATGGCGGCGAAGGCGGTGTCGACCCACCGATGGCCGCCGGCCAGCGGCTGCGGCAACGCGTTTCGGGCGAAGAACCCGACTCGGCGGGTCTCGAGCGGGTGGCCCTCCAGCTCGCCGCCCAGCACCCGGCAGTGGAAGACCAGTGAGTAGAGGGGCAGGCGGGCGAAGCCGAGCCGGAGCCCGTCGAAGACGGCGATGAGCGCCAGCGGCTCCACCTCCATGCCCGTCTCCTCGTACACCTCCTTCACCGCCACCTCCGCCGGCGAGTAGCCGACGTCGGCCCAACCCACCGGGTACAACCACAGGCCCGAGTCGGCCCGCTGAGTGAGCAGGATCTCGCCCCGGTCGTTGCCGACCACCGCCGCCACCGCGACCTTCGGCGTCACGTAGCCGGCCACGCCCTCGCCCACCGTCGCCAGCCACTCCTCGAACAACGCGTCGCTCTCGGCCTCTTCGATGGCGGCGGCGCGGATGTCGGCCGCGACTTTGAGCACCTCTTCGAAGCGCTCCTTCTCGTAGAGGCTCTGGGTGAACCCCAGTCCGGTGCGGGCGACGCCGGATAGCGTCTCGGCCCAGCGCAGCAGGTCGGCGGCCGAGATCGCGTGTTCGTCCGAGGGCATCGGCCGGGAGCCTATTGACCGGCGATCAGGGGACCGCGTAGTCCGTGGTGAGCCGGGCGAGCATGGTCGCCTTCAGCCGATCGAGCGTCAGGCGATCGGTGATCTTCCGCCCCTGGGCGTCGCCGAGATAGAAGACGTCGACGACCCGGTCGCCCAGGGTCGCCACCTTGGCCAGCCGGACGTCGAGCCCGAGGTCGGCGAAGGTCGACGCCAGCCGTGCGAGCAGCGCGACCTCGTCGGCAGCCGAGATCTCGACCACGGTCGCAGTGTCCGAGGCGTCGAGGTCGAAGACGATCGAGACGTCCCCCGGCGGCGTGCGGTAGCGCCGGATGCGCTCGTGGAGGCGGGCGGTGACGGGAAAGTCACCTCGCAGCGCCGCGTCCAACGTCGCCTCGAGCTCCCGGCGTCCGTCGGACTCCTGCAGCCGGCCGAACCGATCAGCGCCGCGGAACACCTCGAGCGCCATCCCGCCGACGCCGTACGCGACCGCCTCCCGTACGTCGAACCCGAACAGCGCCAGCACCCCGGCGACGCTCGCGAGCAGCCCGGTGCGATCCGGTGCCGCGACCGCGCATTCGAGCACGCCGTCGTCCCGATCGGTCCATTCCAAAGCGAGCTCCCGCTTCGTGGTGAGGTGCTCGTAGCGGGCGATGGTCGCGTCGCGCTCGGCGGCCAGCGCCGGAGCAACCACCCCCTCCTCGAGGAGGGCATCCGTCTTCGCGAACAGCTCCCGGACGAGCGCGGCCTTCCCGGCCCCCCACGCCGCCGGGCCGGTTGCTCGCGAGTCGCCGACGGTCAACGCATACAAGAGGTCCAGCCGCGCCGAGTTGCCGACGGCGCGCCCGAAGCGGTCGATCGTGCGCGGATCGGAGAGGTCCCGGCGGGTGGCGGTATCCGCGAGCAGGAGATGGTGGCGGACGAGCCATGCCAGCGTCGTGAGGTCGGACTCGTCGAGCCGGAGGCGGCGGCCGACGACGACTGCCGTCTCGGCACCGGCTTCGGAGTGGTCGCCGCGGTGGCCCTTGCCGACATCGTGCAGCAGTGCGGCCAGCAGCAGGAGGTCGGCGCGCGCCCGCCGGGCGATCTCGCCGTCGAATCCGTTGTCGTCGAGGAGGGCAGCGCACTCGGCGACCGCCTCGAGCAGGTGTCGATCGACGTTGAACCGGTGGTACGCATTGCGCTGGGGTAGGAAGCGCACGTGCTCCCATTCCGGTAGCAGGATCTCGAGCGCGCCGACGTGATCGAGCGCTTCGAACACCGCGACCGCTCGACGTCCCGCTGACAAGAGCTTGACGAAGACCTCGGCCTCGTGCGGGCTCCACTCCGATTCGGGAACGAGCTCCCGGCAGCGTTCCAATGAGGCCCGATCGAAGGCGACGCCGAGCTCGGCGGCGGTCGCGGCGGCATGGAGCACCAGCGCACGGTCGACGACCGCGTCGGCGGTGAAGGCGACCCGTCCGTCTCGGACCACGACGCCTGCCACCACCTCCCGATCACGATGCCCCACTCGTCCCGCCGGACCCCGCTCGGAGGCAGCGAGGCGGTCGAACGCATCCGTGACAGCCCAGCCGACGAGCCGCGCCACGCCGGCGAGGCTGCGAATCATGGTGTCGGCATCCGGTGCCTGCACCAGCCGTGCCACGGCGTCCTGCTCCTGCAGGAGCAGGACGTCGGCGCGACCGTTCGTCACGCGATGCAGCGCCACCCGAAGATCGAGCAGCATCGCCCGCGCCTCGGCCAACGGTGCGGCATCGGTGGGCTGCACGTAGCCCGACTGCACGAGCGCCGCCTCCCCACCGGGGTCGCCGAGCGCCCACCCCACCCACTGCAACGACTGGAGGTCGCGCAACCCGCCGGCGCCGTCCTTGAGATTCGGCTCGAGCATCTCCGCGACCGGTCCGGGCCGCTTCCGCCGGCCGATGGCAGCCGCGCCCAGCTCGGCGACCAGCCGCGAGCGGCGGCGAACTGCGAGCCCCCGCACGCGGTCGACGAGGTCCTGGTGGAGATCGGCGGAGCCGGCGATGAGACGCGCATCGAGCAGCGACGTGAGCGCGTGGAGGTCGGAGTCGGCCAGCGACGCGGTGGCCTTCACCGTGCGGGCGCCGTGGCCGAGCACGAAACCGGCGTCCCACAACGGGTACCAGAGCTCGTCGGCAACCTGGGCGACGGCGGCGGCAGGGGTGCGGGGCTCGTGCAGCAGGAGCAGGTCGACGTCCGAGCCGGGAGCCAGCTCGGCGCGGCCGTACGAGCCGGTGGCCAGCAGCGCGAAGCGTCCTTCCGGTGCGCCCGCGAACGCCTCCTCGAGGGCGGCGTCGAGGATGCCGCTCAGCGCTCGCCCGAAGGCCGCACCGCGCAGCCCGCGATCGTCGATGAGACGATCGCGGGCCGCCTTCAGATCGGAAACGACAGTGGATCTAGAGCGCGTCAGGCCCCGTCTCCCCGGTGCGGATACGCCAGGCTTGTTCGGCCGGCACGACCCACACCTTGCCATCCCCGATCTTGCCGGTCTGCGCGGTTTCGATGAGCTTCTGCACCACCCGGTCGACGTCACCGTCGTCGACGAGGATCTCGAGCTTGACCTTGGGGACGAAGTCGACCGTGTACTCGGCGCCGCGATACACCTCGGTGTGCCCTCGCTGGCGCCCGAAGCCCTGCACTTCGGACACCGTGAGGCCCTGAACGCCCAGCTCCTTGATGGCGTCCTTCACGTCATCGACCTTGAACGGCTTGATGATGCCGACGATGAGCTTCATGCGTCAGTTCCTCTCAGACTAAACGAGCTCGAGGGCGTAACCGGTTTCGGCGTGCTGCGTCTGGTCGAGGCCCATCTGCTCGTCCTCCTCCGCGACCCGGACACCACCGGGGATCACGAGGTTGAGCACGAACATGATGACGTACGTCAGCACGAACGTGTACACGATCGTCGCGACCACGGCCACGACCTGGTCGAAGAGCAGAGAGGCTCCGCCGCCGAGGAAGATGCCCTCGTTGTCACCGACGGCGGCGTTGATCGATGCGTCGGCGAAGAACGCGAGCAACAGCGACCCCACGATGCCTCCGACGAGATGGACTCCGATGACGTCGAGCGAGTCGTCATAGCCGAGCTTCATCTTGAGCGTCACCGCGAACGCGCAGATCGCGCCGGCGACCGCTCCGATGTAGACGGGCGCCATCCCGCCGACGAACCCGGCGCAGGGCGTGATGGCCACGAGCCCGGCGACGAGCCCCGACGCCGCGCCCAGCGTGGTCGCGTGTCCCGTGCGGAGGCGCTCGACCACGAGCCACCCGAGCATCGCGGCCGCCGCCGCCAGGTGCGTGTTGACGAGCGCCTGCGCGGCGATTGCGTCTCCGGCGAGCGCGGATCCGGCGTTGAACCCGAACCACCCGAACCACAGGATTCCGGCACCGATCAAGGTGAGGGGAAGGGAGTGCGGCGGCATCGCGTGACCAGGCCACCCGCGGCGCCGGCCCAGGACGAGGATCGCCGCCAGCGCCGCAATCCCGGCGTTGATGTGGACGACGGTGCCCCCGGCGAAGTCGAGCGCGCCCCGCCGGAACAGCCAGCCGGCCGGCGCGAACACCCAGTGCGCCACCGGCGCGTAGCAGAGGACCAGCCAGATCGGCACGAAGGCCGCCCACGCCACGAACTTCATGCGATCCGCCACCGCGCCCGAGATCAACGCGGGTGTGATGACCGCGAACATCATCTGGTACGCCATGTACAGCATCGGCGGGATCGTCAACGCTTCGAGGCCGACGGGGAAGCTGGTGGTCACATCCTTCAGGCCGAAGAAGTCGAAGTTGCCGATGTACTTGCCGTCGCCGGCGAACGAGAGCGAGTACGCCACGATCACCCAGACGACGCTCACGATGCCGAGGCAGAAGATGTTGTTCATCAGCATGCTCAGCACGTTCTTGGCGCGCACCATCCCGCCGTAGAACAGCGCGAGGCCGGGGGTCATGAACATCACGAGCGCGGCGGACGCGAGCACCCACGCGGTGTTACCTGCATCGATCTTCAAGCGCACAACCTCCCAGTCAGGGTCGAGTCAGCTTTCGGGATCCTGACGGGGGGCTGTTTCCGGGTCGTGGCTTGCCTGTTTCGGCAATGTGAACAGACAAAACGCCCCCAAGCCCGTCGAGACGGAAACACCGCCGCTCCCCCTCAGGGGCCTACGATCGACTGCCCATGAGCGCCTCGCCTCTCGAGGGGACCACGGGACCCGAGGGGACGGGTGCACCGGAGGGCGCCCCGGCTCTCGAGGGCACCGTGGCGCCTGAGGGCATCGACTACGAGCGGCTCTACGACTACCGCTTCCGGCGCGTCGACCAGCGCGCCCGGCAAGCCGTCTGGCACGAGATCGCCCGCTACCTGTACCGGCTACTCGGCGAGCCCGCGTGCGTGCTCGATCCCGGGGCCGGACGGGGTGAGTTCATCAACGCCGTGCCGGCACTCGAGCGGTGGTGCGTCGACGCGGTCCAGCACATCGCAGCCGAGCTCGATCCGGCGGTGAAGGTCTTCGTCGGCGATGTGCGCTCGATCGACCTCCCGGCCAAGCACTTCGACGCCGTGTTCATCTCGAACCTGCTCGAGCACTTCGGGACCCAGGACGAGATCGCGACGTTCCTGGCCCGGATGCGGCGGGTGCTCCAGCCCAACGGTCGCATCGCGGTAATGGGCCCGAACTTTCGATATTGCTCGAAGGAGTACTTCGACTTCGCCGACCACACGCTCGCGTTGACGCACGTCGCGGTCGCCGAGCACCTGCACGCCGCCGGCTTCACCGTGGATCGGATCGTTCCCCGATTCCTGCCGTACTCGTTCCGCGGGCGGCTCCCGACAACACCCAGCTTGGTCCGCGCCTATCTGCGCACGCCTCTGGCGTGGCGGCTGCTAGGAAAGCAGTTCCTGGTGCTCGGCACAAAGGGCGACCTGTGAG